>JADFJI010000065.1 GCA_022566235.1 Chloroflexota bacterium | reverse complement strand
AGGCCTTCGTCCAGGAGGAGACAACTTCTTTGGAGAGACGCCATGCCTCCCTGGAGGCGGAGATCGAGGAGGCGCTGACCACCCGGGACCCTCGGGACGAGAAGAGCGTCATCATCGAGGTTCGGGCCGGGGCAGGAGGTGACGAGGCGGCCCTGTTCGCCGCCGACCTGTACCGCATGTACTCTCGTTACGCCCAGACCCTGGGCTTTAAGATCGACGTGCTGAACACCAACTCCACGGGCATCGGAGGATTCAAGGAGATCATCTTTCAGGTCAAGGGCCAGGGGGCCTTCGGCAAGTTCAAGTATGAGAGCGGCGTACACAGGGTGCAGCGCGTCCCCACCACCGAGTCCTCGGGGCGCATCCATACCTCCACTATCACCGTCGCCGTCATCTCCGAGGTGGAGGAGGTGGAGGTAACCATCGATCCCAGCGACCTGAAAGTGGACATCTTTCACGCCGGGGGAGCCGGGGGCCAGAATGTGAACAAGGTGGCCACAGCCGTGCGCATCACATATCTCCCGACGGGAATGGTAGTGGTATGTCAGGACGAACGCTCGCAACTCAAGAACAAGACAAAGGCGATGTCGGTCCTCAGGGCCCGGCTCTACGATATTGAGATCAGGAAGCAGCAGCAGGAACTGGCCGAAGACCGCCGCTCCCAGGTCGGCACCGGCGACAGAGCGGAGAAGATCCGGACCTACAACTTCCCCCAGGACAGGGTCACGGACCACCGCATCGGCATGACCCTGCACAACCTCAGCGGGATTCTGGAGGGGGATATGGGTGGCCTCATCCAGGCCCTGGCCGCGAGGGAGCGGGAGGAGATGCTGGTAAAGACCGGTGGAAGTTAAAGAGGCCCTGGCCTGGGGCGCGGATCAGCTGGCGGGTCTGGATATAGAGGATGCCGGGTTCGAAGCCGAATATCTCCTGAGACACGTCCTGGACCTCTCCAGGGCCCGGCTCTACGCCGGATGGCACGACCTTCTGCCCGATGGGGCCTGGGAGGATTACGTCCGGCTCATCGGACGCCGCTCTAAAGGTGAACCCGCAGCCTATCTCACCGGTCACAAGGAGTTCTACGGCCTCCGCTTCCTGGTCGATCCCAAAGTCCTTATCCCCCGCCCCGAGAGCGAATTGCTGGTGGAATTGGCCCTGGAATACGTCGGGAACCAGGGCCCGGGCCCCTGTACTATAGCTGACATAGGCACGGGCAGCGGGGCGCTGGCCATCGCACTGGCGGTGAACCTGCCTCAGGCCCGGGTCTATGCCACCGATGTCTCCGCTGACGCGCTGGAGGTCGCCTCCGCCAACTGCCGCCGGCACGGGGTCGAGGACCGGGTCACTCTCCTTCGGGGCGACCTCCTTGAACCGTTGCCCTGTGCCGTCGATGTCCTGGTGTCCAACCCGCCCTATGTAAAGGCTTCAGATTGGCAGGCCCTCCCCACCCATATTCGGGACTACGAACCCGCCGCCGCCCTCAATAGCGGTCCTGACGGGCTGGCGGTGATAAGGCGGCTGTTGCTCCAGGCCAAAGGTGCGCTGAGGCCCGGCGGCGCGCTGATCATGGAGATAGGCTACGGCCAGGGGGCCGAGGTGATGCATCTAGCTCGGGCCCTTTTCCCTGATGCCGAGGTGGGCCTGATGCCCGACCTAGCGGGAATAGACCGGGTCCTGGCTGTTTATACCCCGGTGGAGTCAACCCCACTCGTCCTTCCAGTACTGGAGGGGTCAGAGCAGGCAAGGTGAGCAGAGCGTATATTTTCCGCTCATGGTGAGCTTGCCTGTTCTGAGTTCCATCGAAGGGAGCAAGGCCGAAGGGTCGAACCACGAGCGGAGCACTTCGAAGCCACACAATGAATATATTTTTTGACGTAGACGACACCATCATCGCCTTCAACGGAGTCCTCAGGCCTCACGTCCGAGAGGTGTTCCAGAGGCTGGTGGAGGACGGCCACAGCATCTACATCTGGTCGGGGGTGGGGCTCAGGTGGGAGGTCATCGACCACAACGGCCTCAGGCCCCTGGTCACCGATTGCTTCGTCAAGCCCGTCCAAAACTATCGGGAGGGGCTGAAGACCCTGGGAATCCCCGTGGAGCCCGACTTCTGCGTCGATGACCACCCCGAGCTGATACGGGCCCTGGGTGGCGAGGCTATCAAGGCCTACTTCTGGGTTGACGATAGCGACCGGGAGATGCTCCGCATCTACGACGTCATTACCGAATACGCCCGTAACCACGACGGCCCATAGCTGTCAATCGCATCGACGCCTCGCTAAGTACGACCCTTCCCCACCCCGTCCCCAGGGTGTAGACTAACGTCTCGTAACCCCGGTAAGGAGGTTCCCACCATGTCTGGCCTTTGGCCCGGTGATGTCCAGTGCGTAGTGAATCTAGGCTTCGATATCGACGGGCAGAGCAACTGGATCGGAAGGGACCCGGCCAACAGGGACCGCCCAGTGCTCATGACCATGGGGGACTACGGGCCTAAGGTGGGTGTTCATCACATCCTCGGCCTGATGGACGACTACGGGCTCAAGGCCTCCTTCTTCGTGCCGGGCTACACCGCCGAGCAGTACCCGGAGTTGGTGAGGGATATCGAGTCCCGGGGCCACGAGATCGCCGGACACGGCTACATGCACGAGCGCCCCGCTGAGCTTACCCTGGAACAGGAGATCGAGGCCCTGGACCGGGGGTTGGAGGCGTTGGAAAAGGTGGTGGGCCACAAGATCACCGGCTATCGGATCCCGGGGGGCGATGCCAGCGAGCACTCGATGTCCCTCCTCGCGGAGCGGGGTATCGTCTACGACAGCAGCCTGATGGACGACGACGCTCCATACATCATGAAGACGGATAAAGGGGACCTGGTCCAGATCCCATTCCACTGGCTCCTGGACGATTTTCCCTTCTACGCATTCGTCCCCGCCGCCGATCTGCGGGGTCCCATGTGCAGCCCCGTATCGGTGGCCCGAACCTGGATAGCCGAGTTCGACGGCCTGTACAAGGAGGGAAGATGCATGGTGCTGGTCATGCACCCGCAGGTCACAGGGCATCCTAGCCGTCTGGCCGGCCTGGAGCGGACCATCCGGCACATGCTCACTAAACCCAATGTGGCTTTCATGCGGGCGGCAGACATCGCCGAGCACTGGCTCAGCCGGAACGCTTAGTCAGCGCCTTCTTACACTTGCTGTTTTATCAGGCGTAGCCAAAATGTGGGACACAGAGCCTGTCCTGCCTGCCATCGAAGGGAGCCTGTCCCGATACTCGGGACTTGTCGAAGGAGGGTGAGGGTTGATGAACGGCCTTTGGCCCGATGATGCCCAGTGTGTGGTGAACCTGAGCTTCGATGTCGACGGCAGGAGCGGATGGATCTTGAGGGATGGCTCCTTCGCCGACCGGCCCGGCACGATGACCCTGGGCGAATATGGCCCTAAGGTGGGCCTGCCAAGGATTCTGGACCTGTTGGAGGAGTACGACATCAAGGCCAGCTTCTACGTCCCGGGCTACGAAGCCGAGACTCATCCCGATATCATTCCCAGCCTCCTTGCCCGGGGCCACGAGGTGGGGCACCACGGCTATATCCACGAGGCGCCGGCGGAGCTGAACGAGGAGGAGGAGAGGAAGGTCCTGGAAAAGGGCATCGGGATTCTACAGGAGCAGATGGGCGAAAAACCGAGGGGTTACAGGGCGCCCTCCTGGGACGTGAGCACCCGCACCGCATCCCTCCTGGCAGAATACGGCTTTCTGTACGACAGCAGCCTGATGGACGACGATGTCCCCTACATCCTTCAGACCGAGAAGGGCCACCTGGTTGAGATGCCAGTCCAGTGGTTACTGGACGATTTTCCCTATTACGCGTATAACTCGGCGGCCGGTGTCAGGGGCCCCGACTGTAGCCCCGTATCGGTGGCCCGGACCTGGATAGCCGAGTTCGATGGCCTGTATCAGGAGGGCAGGTGCTATATCCTGACGATGCACCCCCAGCTCACGGGCCACCCCAGCCGGCTATCGAGCCTGGAGCGGACCATCCGGCACATCCGCTCCCGGCCCAGGGTCAAGTTCATGCGGCTGGATGAGCTGGCCCGGTACTGGCTGGACAGTCACCCGTCCACAAAAATATAACTTAACTCCGCTCGTGGTGAGCGCGCCTGTCCTGAGCTTGACGAAGGGAACCGTTTAATAAGCCCTATAAAATGGGAAGTGCAGTCCCGAGTGTCGGGATTGCTGGGGGTTTGGGGGACACCCCCAAACCTAATTTATCCCCCCTTCCTGGTCAGGAAGGGGGACAGGGGGATGGTCGAAACTGTTATTAAACACTCTCGTCGAAGGGAGCAAGGCCGAAGGGCCTGTCCTGAGCTTGACGAAGGGTCGAACCAAATGCGGTGTTAATCCGCTCATCCTGAGCTTGTCGAAGGACGAGCGGAACAACATAAGGAGGATCGATATGGCAGGCGTCTGGCCCGGAGACACCCGGTGCGTAGTTACCCTGGGATTCGATATAGACGGCGTTAGCTCCTGGATAGGCCGGGACCCGTCCTTCGTCCATAGGCCTGGCATCATCTCCATGGCGGAGTACGGGCCCAAGCGGGGTGTGCCCCGTATCCTCCGCCTGCTGGACGACTACGACATCAAGGCCAGTTTCTATATACCAGGCTACGTGGCCGAGACCCACGAGGATATGGTCAGGGAGATCGTCCGTAAGGGACATGAGGTAGCCCACCACGGCTATATGCACGAGCCCCTGGGCGACGTGCCCCTGGACCAGGAGATCGAGATCCTGGAGAAGACCATAGACATCCTGGAAAGGTTGACGGGAGAGAAGCCCAAGGGGTATCGCGCGCCCCAGTTCGACTCAAGCGTCAACACCATCTCCCTGCTGGCCCAGCACGATTTCGTCTACGACACCAGCATGCACGATGCCGATGTCCCGTATATCCACGATATAGAAGGCAAGAAGCTGGTGGAGGTCCCGGTCAAGTGGGCTCTGGACGACTTCGGATATTTCGCCTACGTGCCTCAGGCGGGGGTCAGGTCCGCCATGCAGGACCCCGACAGCGTCTTCGAGAGCTATGCCGCTGAGTTCGATGGGGCCTACAAGTACGGGACGTGCATGACCATGACCCTCCACCCACAGGTCAGCGGTCGCCCCAGCCGGCTATCGTCCCTGGAGCGTCTCATCCGGTACGCCAGGTCCCACCCCAACGTGGAGTTCATGCGGGGCATAGACATCGCCGAGTACTGGCTCAGCCGGTAAGAGTAGGGTCAACCCTCACCCTCCTTCGACAAGCTCAGGACAGGCTCTATGTCCCCCTCTCCCTAGATGAGGGAGAGGGGGAAGAACTTTACTTTTGGGTCCCGACAAGTCCCGATACTCGGGGCTCGGCGTCGGGGCATCCCATTTCTGGAACTGGATATCTATTGGGTAAACTCCACAGATTAGGCATCAGCCGCCGGCGGACACCTCTAAGATCTGACCCGTCATCCCGCTGGACTCCTCCGAGGCCAAAAACACGGCGCACTCGGCCACCTCCTCGGGGGTGACCATCCGCTTGAGGGGCGCCCGGTTGATGTATCTTCTCTTGACCTTCTCGTAAGGTTCCCCAGTGGCCTCAGCTAGGGCCCGCATCACCCTCTCTATACGCTCGCCCTCCGTAGCCCCCGGGCAGATGCAGTTGACCCGTATGTTGTGGGGCCCGGCCTCCAGGGCCAGGGTGTGGGTCAGGCCGTTGAGCCCCCACTTGGAGGCTACGTAGGGGCTCCTCCCGGCTACGCCTCTGCGACCCGCCATGGATGATCTGTTGATTATGCTCCCTGCTCGCCTGAGGATCATGTCCTTCAGCACCTCACGGCAGCAGAGCATGGCGCCGGTAAGGTTGACGGCCAGCACCCGGGCCCAGTCCTCCAGGTCTATCTGCGTCACATCCCGTGTTGCGCCGGGAATGCCCGAGTTATTCACCAGTATATCTATCCGCCCGAACTCCTCCAGGGTTTCGTCGACTATATCCCTGACCTGGCCCTCGTAGGCAACATCGGCGGTGATGGGTAGCCCTCTGCGGCCCAGGGACTCGATCCCCTGGACGACCTGGTCGAGATTAGCCCGGTTCCTGGACGCAATGGCCACATCGCTCCCCTCTCTGGCGAATGCCAGGGCGATGGCCTTCCCGATTCCGGCGCCGCCCCCTGTCACCAGGGCCTTCTTACCCTCTAGTCTCACTGCTGCCCTGCTCCCTCAGTTGACGATCCTGTCGCGCCGGAGGGCGAGGACCTCATCCTGGGAGTATGCCAGCTCGGCGAGGATCTCGTCGGTGTGCTGGCCCAGGGCCGGGGCGGGGCACTGGGCTATGCCGGGTGTCCGGGAGAGGATCACCGGCACCCCTCGCTGCTTGATAGGCCCCACGTCCGGGGAGTTGTGCTCGGCGACCAGGCCGTTGCGGAGCACCTGAGGATGGTCGTGCAGGTCGGCGAAATGGTTCACCGCCGAGCATGGGACCCCTTCACTCTCCAATCTCTCCAGCCAGCGGGCAGATGAATCGGTGGTCAACACCTCGCCCAGGATGGCCGATAGCTGAGCAGTGGCCCCGAGCCTCTTGGCCTCGCCTGCGTACCTGGGGTCTCGGGCCAGGTCGTCCCGGCCCAGGGCTCGGGTGAGACGGGCCCAGTCTTTGTCCCCCCTGGCACCCAAGAATATCCAACCGTCGGAAGTGGGATAGAGGCGGTAGGTTGGCCCTTCGCCGAACCTGTCCACGGGACGGACGCCATCGGCCATGCCTTGAGGGATGATGAACCGGCCCGACTGGGTGCTCATGCAGGCCCTGAGCAGAGAGGTCTCTATCCTCTGCCCCTTGCCCGTTCTGGCCCTGGCATAGAGGGCCAGAGCCACTCCGTATGCCGCCAGGAGAGCGGCCCCGTAGTCGGAGATGGCCAGCACCAGAAAAACAGGTGGGTTTCCCGGGCCACCCTGGTGGGCCATGGCCCCGCTGCGGGCCTGAAGGAGGGGATCGAAACCCGGTTTCTTCCAGTAGGGCCCGGTTTGGCCGTACCCCGATGCCGAGCAGTATATGATGCCGGGATTGATCTTCTTCAGAGTCTCGTAGTCGGCCCCCAGCTTCTGGGCTACGCCGGGCCTGTAGTTCTCCACCACCACGTCCACATCCTTAACCATCCTGTACAGTATCCCTTTGCCCTCGTCGGTGCGCAGGTTCACAGCGATGCTGCGCTTTCCCCTGCTCCAGTCCTGGAATGCGCCGCCCAGCATCCGGAACGGGTCTCCTGTAGGGGGCTCCAGCTTTATAACATCGGCGCCCAGGTCCGCCAGGAGGGCCGGGCACAGGGTCCCGGCTATGTAGTTTGCCAGGTCGATCACCTTAACGTTTTGGAGGGCGTGCTTCAGCAAATCAGCGCTCCTGACCTCTTCAGACGGGCGCACTGGGTCTCGGTGTATCCCAGGCCTTTGAGGATATCCATACCGTGCTCTCCTCTGCCGGGGGCGGGGGTGGGCACGGCCCCCGGCATCCCGTCCAGGGTTAGGACGAAACCCATCTGACTGGTCATCCCGAACATGGGGTCTTCCACCTGGATCATCATGTTGTCGGACACCACCTGAGGATCGTGGATGAACTCCTCCCTGGTGTCCGCGGGAGCCACCGGTATATCCTGCTCATCGAAGAAGTCGAGCCAGTGTTTCTGGGAATGCTGCTTTATCTTATCGTTGATGGTGGACTTGACCAGCTCCTGTTCCTCCGGCTCGAAAAACCAGGGTGCGCCTTCGAACCGTGGGTTGGTGGTGAATTCCTCCATTCCCAGGCTCAGGCACAGCCTGTTCCAGAAGGTCTCGTTGCCGCAGGCTATGAATATCCACTTGTCGTCGCTGCACTGGTACAGCCGATATGCAGGCTTGACGCCCCGGGGGTCTTTATCGGGCCCCTCGACATTGATCACCCTGGGCCCGGTGATGAAGCCGCTGCCCTGCATTGCGATGGAGCCGTTGAGGAGGGGGACCTCGATCTTCTGGCCTATCCCCTCGATCTCCCTGACGTAGAGGGCCGAGCAGATGGCGAAGGCGGCGAGGAAGGCGGCGCCGCAGCTGGGGCCCGGCACCATGATGTATTCCGGGGGCCTGTCCGGGCCGTTTTGGTCGCCCATCAGGGCTGAGAAAGCCGCCACAACCCCGTCGTTGGCGGGCTTGTCCCTCAGGGGGCCCTCGTCACCGAAGGGAGGAATAGCGCAGTAGAGGAGACGCTGGTTCAGGGGACTCAGGGTCTTGTAGTCCAGGCCCCAGCCCTCGACCTCCGAGGCCAGGGAGTCCTCCACCAGCACGTCGGCCGCGCCCACCAGGGCCTCGATGGCCTGCGGCTGGTCTCCGGTTGGCTCAAAGTCGGAGATGACCTGGAACCTTGTTTTGTCCTCAACGGTAATCATGCTGTTTCCTGCTACAGCCGGAATCCTACAACGGGCAACAGTTTGCGCTCCACCGGTCAGCCAACTGCAACCGTAACATGCGTTCAGACTCAGTCCCAAGGCGCCCCAGCAGCGGGGCTGATACGCTGGTAAAAGTAGCGCCGGTTTCCACCGTCTCCCGCGCCTCACCAGAGGCACCATTAAGGGTTGTGGTATGCGTGACCGTTCCCATAGTTCGCTAAATCTAAAACCCATCTGATGATAGCAGAACCGAAGTTCGTTGTCTTATCAGGAACGCTAGGTCCACGGTGCTGCCACCCAGAGCATCTCCGTGCTGGACTCTTCCAGAGGCTCACGGTCAAAGGAGC
>JADFJI010000064.1 GCA_022566235.1 Chloroflexota bacterium | reverse complement strand
GGGGATGGGGTTTCTCGCAAGGAAGTCCTACTTGAGGTGAGCGAATATTATCCTGCCGGCGGAGGTCTGCAATACCCTGGTGATCACTACCGGCACCTGGGAATTCACATACTTGCTTCCGCCTTCTACTACCACCATAGTACCGTCGTCCAGAAAGCCGACTCCCTGGCCGTCGTCCTTGCCCTCCTGGGTGATGTGCAGTGGCATGTCCTCTCCCGGCAACAAGGTCGGTTTGAGGGAGTTTGCCAGATCGTTGACGTTAAGCACCCTGATCCCCTGGAGCTCGGCCACCTTGTTGAGATTGAAATCGGTGGTGAGCAGGGCGTAGTTGGAGCTTTTGGCCAGGGTTACCAGCTTGCTGTCAACGCCGTTCCCGCCCGGCACGTCCAAATCGGTGATTTGCACATCGACGTGGCGGTCTTTGCGAAGCCGGCTTAGCACTTCCAGTCCCCTTCGGCCCCTGCTGCGTTTGAGGGAATCGGGAGAATCGGCAACGTATTGCAGCTCCTCCAGCACGAACCTGGGGATAAGGAGGGTTCTATCCATAAACCCGGTATGGGCGATCTCGGCGATGCGTCCGTCGATTATGGCGCTGGTGTCCACCAGAATGACCCTTCCATTTTGCTCCTCGGGCCCGTCCCCTACTAATTCGGTGATCGGGCCTCTGGCCCCCAGCCTGGTTAGTTGGAAGAGATCACCGGCCCGGGTGGTGCCGACCGCGAGCCCAACCAGCATCATCGTCACACTAACCAGCACAGGGGTGATAATGTCCCATGGTTCCGGCAGGTCGGACACGGAGAAGGCGAAGAGCATGAGGACGGCGATTACCAAGCCCACAATGAGGCCGAGGGTGCCGGAAACGAGGACTCTGAAGGGAACCTCGGCGATCCGAGCTGTGACCCATCGAAATGCGGGTGCCAGGGTGAAGGAGGTAAACAGTAATCCCGAGGCCAGGCCGGAGAGGCTAGAGCCGAGGACTATCCAAAGCTCATAATCCTCGGCGGAGCCGATGTCCCTTACCGACAGGCCGATGCCCAGGCCCAACAGCCCGAGAACCACTCCTCCCAAGAGACTCGCTGCCAACCTGCCTCTCATAGCCTGAAAGCCATCCTCATCTCAAACGAGACGCCGCGGTCCCACCAAGACCCGGTTCATGCGGTAGGGCCCAGCGGTCTAGGCGGAGGAGTGAGCAGCGATTAAGGAGACCATCGGGGAGACAGGATACAAAAACTTGTATTAGTGCCGTTTAAGCGGATCCCCGACGCTACGCTCTGCCCTCTCCACCTCTAGTCATAGCTTACCATAAATAGACATTGGACTCAACAGGTTACGGCGATACAGCATGGTCTATTAGTTATCCAAATGGGTTGGTTTCACACATTTCGACTCTTCTATTGCGACATGATGGGGAGACCGTCCCCGAACTAGCTGCGGGGACGAGGATGAGGGAGAAATGCCACATTGCACCTGAAAGACTCGGGAGGGTGTAGGTATACTTCTTGATAAGAGTTCCGTGCCAATCGTTTGTGCAAAGCTTTTTGGCATTGTGCCTAGAGCTCGACATAAAGCGATGCTATCCTTCCGGCAGCCGTTTAGTAAGATTCTCGAAAAGGGGACGGATCCGACTCGCCCCGATACCCGGGACTCGGCGTCTGGGGTCCTGTCCTGAGCCTGCACTGAGCTTGTACCGATACTCGGGACTTGTCGAAGTGTCCCGTAGGGGAGCTTGACGAAGGGAGGGGGGACGGTCCGATCCCGATGAATCGGGATCGAGACTCTCGATAGCCCCGACGCCGCGTTGGGGCCGGGGGTCTGTCCCGATTTGTCGGGACAGACATAATTTTATTCCCCCTTCCTGGCCAGGAAGGGGGACAGGGGGATGGTTGAAGGCGCTTTTAAACACTATCTCCTTCTGACTGATTGACATGGGTACGGCCCTGGCATACCATATAAATTGGTCGTGCTAGGCGGGGAGTTAGCGGTGCCCTGAACCCGCAATCCGCTATAGCGGGGCTGAATTCCCCCTAGAGGTCTTCGTTCCTTCGATGTTGAGCCTGTCCGGGGAGCGTTGAAGGTCGGGTCCTGCGCGGCAGAATACCGCGAATCCCGCCAGGTCCGGAAGGAAGCAACGGTAAGTGGTCCATTCTGGGTGCCGCAGGAGTGCCTGGCCGGAGCTCAACGCCAGGTGGCAAGTCGTGGGACGAGGTCGACGGGGGGTGCACGGCCTGTATATTCTCCGGAGTAACACGTGTCCGGGGCCATAGACATCCATATCCATCCCCCTAGAGTGCCTGGAAGGCCTGAGAAACGCTTTACCCAGACCCTGGCCCCAGGCCGGATATTCCGAGGAGGTTGACAATGGCTGCAATTCGATCTGTAGGAGACCCCCAGACCGTAGCGCTGCTGGAGAAGATATTCGACTGTTTCAACAGCAAAGACCCCTCCAAATTCGCTGCGTTCATCACTGAAGACTTCGAGTTCCACGACCTGTCTAATCCCTCGCCAATCAAGGGTAGAGACAAGTTCCTGGAGGTCATCCAGGCGTGGTGGAAGTCCTTTCCTGACGCCATCATCACTGGTAAGACCATCGTGGCCAGTGGAAACATGGCCGCCGCAGAGGCTACCCTAAAGGCAACCCACACCGGGTATTTCCACGGTATCCCCCCAACGGGCAAGGAGATCAACTACCAGTTCATGGAGATAGCCGAGTTCCAGGATGGAAAGCTGAAGGCCTTGAGGGCCTACCGGGACAACGTACGTATTTTCAAGCAGCTAGGCGCCTTCCCTCTAAACTCCTGACCCTCAGCTGGCCGATTGACACCCGGTGTCGCTATAGTCCACAGTAACGGTATGGGGAGTGCCGGGTTGAAAGAACTCCTTCGCCATCACGGCCTCCAGGCGAGGAAATCCCTGGGGCAGCACTTTCTCACTGATAAAAAGGTGCTGGCGAAAATCGTCGAGGCCGCAGGCCTGACCAGCCGTGACCTGGTGGTGGAGGTAGGCCCGGGTCTTGGGACCCTTACCCGGGCCCTGGCGGCTCGGGCGGGAACGGTTATTGCCGTCGAGGTGGACGGTGGTCTCGTATCCCTACTGCGAGAGCAGCTGTCACAGCTATCCAACGTAGCCATCGTGCAGGCGGACATCCTGGATCTAGTCCCCGAGGAGCTCGTGGCAAGCTACGGCCCCCTCGAAGTTGATAACTCCGGCTCACGGCCCCGGTACAAGATGGTGGCAAACCTTCCCTACAACATCGCCGCCGTGGTGCTCCGCCACTTCCTGGAGGCCGAACACAAGCCCAGCAGGATGGTTGTCATGGTCCAGAAGGAGGTGGGTGAGGTCATAGCTGCAAGCCCCGATTCTTCCTCTCCAGGAAGGATGGGCCTCCTGAGCCTGGGGGTGCAGGTGTACGGCAGGCCTTCGATAATCGCCAGAGTGCCGGCCTCCCACTTCTATCCCCGTCCCAAGGTCGATGCCCTGGTGGTGGCCATCGATGTGTACGATAGTCCCGCAGTCCAGGACCCCCAGAGGTTTTTCACCACTGCCCGGGCGGGGTTCAGCGCCCCGAGGAAGCAGCTCCACAACAGCCTGGCCCTTGGCCTCGGTGTGCCTGTGGCCCAGGCCAAAGAGTCCCTCAAGGCCGCGGGCATCGACGGTAGCCGGCGGCCCAGCACGTTGTCCCTGGAGGAGTGGGAAGGCCTGAGCCGGGTATTGCCTTTTACGGGGGACCGGCCTTGAAGGTATCCGCCCCGGCCAAGATCAATCTCACCCTCGAAGTCCTCTCTAAACGACCCGATGGCTATCATGACATCTCGTCGGTCATGCAGACCATCGACCTGTCCGATACCCTGACCTTTGTCACAGCTGATGAGGTGTCCCTGGCCTGCGATGCTCCGGAGCTGGAAACGCCGGATAACCTGGTGCTCAAGGCCGCTCGGCTACTTAAGGGTGAGCTGGGTGTGGGCAAGGGGGTGAGGATCTGCCTTGAGAAGAGGGTCCCGACGTCGGCGGGGCTGGGAGGCGGCAGCAGCGACGCCGCCGCGACCCTGAAGGCGCTCAACACCCTATGGGGCCTGGGGCTGGATATCGATGGGTTGTTGCCCCTGGCCTCCCGGCTGGGCTCCGACGTTCCCTTCTTCTTGCGAGGAGGCACTGCCCTGGCGAAGGGTCGGGGAGAGGTGCTGATCCCCCTGCCTCCCTCTGCAGAGCAATGGCTTATACTGGCCGTGCCCCACCAGGCCCTGGAAAACAAGACCGCGGTGCTTTACGCAGCGCTGAAGCCCTCGGATTACTCCGATGGTTCCAGGACTGCCAGCATGACCGAGGTCATTCGACGGGGCGGGAGCATTGGGGCAGCTCTTACGTACAACGTTTTCGAGGCCGTGGCCTTCGGGGTATTCCCAGGGTTGGGAGACTGTCGAGATCTGCTTCTCCAGATGGGGCTGGAGTCCGTTCGCCTCTCGGGTACGGGGCCCGCCCTCTTCGCCTTCGTTGAAGGGCGGGATGAGGGAGAGAATATCGTGTCGGAGTGCGCTCGGCGCGGCGTCGCCTGCTATCTGACCAGGACCCTGGGCCCCGATGATGATCCAAGGCCCCCGGGACCAGCAGATGCGGAACAGGCACCCCGGGAAAGGAGACGGGGCTTAACGTGGCGCTCCTGATAGGCACGGCGTGCGGCCTGTTTATGGGCACTTTGTTCACCATGGTGTGGGCTGCGACCCTGTCGGCCCCGCGCAGGGTTCCGGCCCACGGTCCGCGAGTTCTGGACAAGGTGCCGGCAACCCTTTCTATGGCCGTCCTCTTGCCGCTGATGGTCATGGGGGGCTGGGGGATTGCGGGGGGATTCCTGGGGGCCCTGTACCTGGCCGTGGATCAGATTACGCCCAGGGACGGGTTTGGGAGCCCCAACGGGGCCTTCACCATCGCCGTCTGCATCTTTACAGTAAATGCCCTCATCCTGGGGGCTTTGTGGACCCGCCGGAAGGCGTGGTGGGAGGGGTATGGGGTGGGGCTGGCCTTCGTCGGGGTGTTCGGCTGGCTCATGCCCTGGCTGGCCGATTGAGGCGTGGCTGCGAAGCGACTTCGTTTATACGTGCGACACCCGGCTATGAGGCCGTTGACCCTGGGCTTGTGGGGCTGATAAGATGGCTTCTGTTTTGTTAGGTTATTCACGCACCTCCCTGGATAACGCGCTAACGGTTTGCCCAACGTAGAATGACGCTTATAGACCTTCACTCTCACACCAAGGTTGGGGGCAGCGATAGCAGCATCTCTCCCCAGGACCTGGTCTTCGAGGCCAAGAAACAGGGACTAGACGGCATCTGCTTCACCGAGCATGGCCCCAACTGGGACTGGAGGGAATTCCAGGAGTTCGCCGCCCAACAGGACATCCTGGTCTTCCATGCCCTGGAAGTAGAGACCGAGATGGGACATATCGGCGCCTTTGGCCTGCACCATTACGTGAGCGGTATGCACCGGATCGAAAAGCTTCGGGAGGTGGTGGATGGGATCGGGGGATATCTGGTGGCCATGCACCCGTTCAGGAGGTTCTACGACCATAGGGGAAGCCTGCTCTGGCCCGACGGCTCGAAACCCGCGACCCTGGAGGAGGCCAGCCATCACCCTGTATTCCGGTTCATCGACGCCCTGGAGGCCCTGAACGGGGGTAACAACGACAGGGATAACGAGGCTGCCCACAGGGTGGCCCGAATCCTGGGCAAATCGCGTACGGCAGGCAGCGACGCCCACTCGCATCATGGCGTAGGCTGTCATGTCACGGTCTTCGAGCGGAACGTGAGGACGGATGAGGACCTGGTGACGGAGTTGCGGGCAGGGCGATTTCGTCCGGCAACGGGGCTCCGCAAGGGCAACCTCACCTTCTACGAACCGGATTAGGTAGATGGGGCCTCGGCCTTCCCTGCCTGGCCCGCTGACGGGCCACACCGAATCTTGCGGCGAACCGGAAGCATCAACTGTTGCAGCCTTCCCTCACCGGCCCGCCATACCTCAGAAGTCGCCCAGTGAGCCTATAGCATGTTCATCCCGTTGGATCAGCCGTTCAATCTAACCCACACCCTTGAATGCGGCCAGGCCTTCCGGTGGCGCAGGGAGGGCGAATGGTACTACGGGGTGATCTTCGGCAGCATGGTCAAGATACGCCAGAGCCTTCTGGGCCTGGAGTTCCACAGCCATCCCCAGCCCGAGGAGGAGATGGCATACCGGCTCGGTTACTACCTGCGCCTGGACGATGATCTGGCGGCTATCTATGAACGTATCGGTCGGGACGAGCGCATGCGCAGATCCATCGCCCAGTTCTACGGCCTGCGACTCCTCAGGCAGGAGCCCTGGGAGTGCCTTATCTCATTCATCTGCTCAATATCGTCCAACATACCCCGAATCGGCGCGTCCATCGAGGCCCTGTCCCAGGCCTTGGGTCAGAGGCTGGAGATGGATGGTCAGGTGCGCTACTCTTTCCCAACACCGGAACAGATGGCGGGGCTGGGGGAGACGGGACTGAGGCTGATGGGGATGGGATTCAGGGCTAAGTACCTGGCGCAGGCGGCGAGCAGGATCGGGGGAGGGGGCTATGACCTCGATGGGCTGAAGGAACTTACCTACGAGGACGCCAAGACGGACTTGATGGGCCTGTACGGGGTTGGGGACAAGGTGGCCGATTGTGTCCTGCTGTTCTCCCTGGAGAAGATGGACGCCTTCCCCATCGATAGGTGGGTGCGAAGGGTAGTCCAGGAAGGGTACCTGGGCGGGAAGAGCCCTTCCTACGCCGCCATCAGGGAATGGGCCCTTCAGTACTTCAGCCCCTGGGCCGGATATGCCCAGCAGTACCTGTTCCATAGCAGACGCTTGGAGAAACTCCCGCCCCGAGACCTGGTCCCAGAGGCCGAACTGGAGTAGATATACCGGCCCTGTGCGTCCTTTTAGCCGGAATGCCCCATATCAAGCTGCCCGGACCCAAGCAACACACCAGCCTCCATTTAACTACCTCGGGCTAGACACTCGGGACATGAACCCCACCGGCGAGTTCATCGGCCACTGAGCTGTAATATTGCGTCTGCGCTCTCCCTTGGGTATTGGGATATAGTATCCACCTGACCCCACACCCGGGATTGGGAAGCAGCCAGGGGGGGCAATCCCATGCCGCAGCATCGAGGACCATCGAAAATGGACAGTGTCTAACCCAAACGCAGGAGTGTCTTCGTTCATCGACCGGTCGAGAATCATCACCCGCGGCCGTCACCAGAAGTGGTGGGTGTTTTTCGCCATCGCCATCGGAATGTTCGTAACGGTGATGGAGCAGACCGGGGTCAACATAGCTCTGCCCGAGATCGCAGAACACTTCGACCTGGATATCCCCACGGTGCAATGGGTAACCCTCGGCTATGTGCTAAGCACCAGTGCGATGTTCCTGCCTCTAGGCCGGATCTCGGACATGATAGGACGGACCCGGGTCTACGTCTTCAGCTTTATGATATTTATGGCCGCGGCGGCTGTGGGGGGCTCAGCGCCTACGTTCTCGGTGCTGATCGCCGCTAAGATCGTCCAGGGGGTAGGGTCAGCCGGAATCCAGGCCAACGCGATGGCCATGATCACCGACGCATTCCCGGGGAGGGAGCGAGGGAAGGCCATAGGCCTTTACACTACTGTGGTCGGCATAGGGGCTGCTGTAGGGCCCATAATCGGTGGGTTACTGATTAGCGGGTTTGGATGGCGCTCCCTATTCTTTGCCAACATCCCACTGGGCGTCATTGCGGTGGTATCGGTGCTGGTAGTGCTGGGAGGAGGGTCGACTCCGAAGCGTAAAGAGGGCCACCTTATCGGGTTCGATTGGATTGGAGCGGGCATTTCGTCGGGAGCGCTGGTTAGCCTTCTCCTGGGGATGTCCAACGGCCACAGGTTCGGTTGGGACTCAACCCCGATAGTTGCAAGTTTTCTGACCGCAGCCGGTCTATTAGCCGTGTTTATATGGTGGGAGATACGCTGTAGCGATCCGATGTTGGACCTCACCTTTTTCCGAATCAGGGTGTTCTCCCTGGGGGTGTCGGCGCGATTTCTGTTGTTCCTGGCGAGCGCTCCCAGGGTGATTCTGATGCCCTTTTACCTGATTGTGGTGCTCAATTACAAGGCCCATATAGCTGGGTTACTGATGGCGCCGGCGTCCGTCTCTATGGCGATAACAGGCATCATAAGCGGAACCCTTTCTGACAGGGTGGGCGTAAGGTGGTTGATGTTGATGGGGCTGGCCCTGTCCGCCGCTGGGATGTTTATCTTTTCGCAGCTCAACCTTCACTCTTCACCTGTCCACGTTGTAGTAGCTATGATGCTAGTTGGCGCGGGCATGGGGACATTTTACTCCCCCAACACCAGCGCTGTTTTGGGGTCCAGGGACAGGGAAAAGTACGGGATTATCTCCGCTTTGTTGAATTTGACCAGAACCAGCGGCAATGTGATGGGGATAGCCGCCGCCACTACCATAGTTACCTTAGTTATGGCTTCTTCTGGGTACGAGCCCAGCCTGGCCGCCGTGTCGGAGGTGGGGGGTGAAGGGGTCAAATTGGCCTTCATGTCGGGATTGACAAAGGCGTTCTGGGCCTCGGGCGGCCTGATCTTGCTGGCAATGGTGCCTGCTGTATTTCAAGGTCAGGCTGCTTCG
Source organism: Chloroflexota bacterium (assembly GCA_022566235.1). Classification (GTDB taxonomy): domain Bacteria; phylum Chloroflexota; class Dehalococcoidia; order Plut-88900; family Plut-88900; genus JACZVB01. The sequence goes on along the minus strand of JADFJI010000064.1, from coordinate 192 downwards.
GGGCCTCGTGGCTATCCGAAGGTCGACTACATAGGTTATATCTCTCTGAACGTTGCGGTCAACTTTGCTCCAGCCCACGTTGGAGTCGACGACGTAGACGAAGTCCATCACCCCGTTTTGAAGGCGCCCGCCCCACCCATTCTCCTCGATCGCCGATTGAAGCTCGGGGTCGTCCAGAAACAGTAGCAGGTC
>JADFJI010000063.1:2981-8881 GCA_022566235.1 Chloroflexota bacterium | reverse complement strand
CTGTGGCTCGCCATAGCCTTCTCCATGAGCGGCTTTCAGATGCAGATGATCGCTCAGGGCAAGTTGGAGCTGGCTGCTGGCGAGCTCGCCGACATGACGGTGGGTGAGGCGACCAACCTGGCGGGCTGATAAGCCCGGAGGCTGGCAGCAGTAATGAGCCGGAGGTCTGCCTTGGGAAACCTGAAGCCGCCGTAAGGGCATACGGGGCCAGTCTCAGCAAACATGGTGCCTCAGTGGGAAAGTAGGCTGCCCGATGCGGCTGAAGGGGAGGCATAATTGGGGCGGTGGGGCAATCCCAGCCACGACCAACACGGTCAGCACAATGACCAGCCCAAGGATGATCAGGCCGCCGATGGCCATGTTGAGCCACAGGTCCAAATCTTCCCCATAGGCGTCGAAGAGCTGGGATAGCGCCAGGACCCCCAGGATGGACCCGGGGACCCCGCCCAGGAGCAGTGCAACCCCGACCTGCAGGTGAACGGTCCCCTGCTTGCGATGCTGGATAAATCCGATTAGCTTGATGATGGCCGCAAAGGGAAATGTTGTGGCGACGGCGGTCACAGTGGAGAATCCCAGCAGCAGCACAAGTCCGGGAATGGCCAGGCCCGCACCCCCGGTTCCCGTCAGGCCGACGGCGAATCCCAGAACGGCTCCCACAATTAACTCCAGCGCAATGTCCAAGGGCACGACCTTCCACATTCCCAAAAATGGGTGATGATCGAATTGACGGGGCCCAGGCTCATTTTACATAGATTGCAGATTGCATGGCGGCCGTTGACGCCGATGGTTTGAGGCTTGAGGCCGAGGTCACAGCTGCACCCTGGGTCACGCTCCGGGGGCCTGGGCCAAGATATCCAGCTGGTGGGCTATGTACAACAGTTCGCCGGCCTCGACCTGGGCGTGCCGCTTTTCGACCCATCTATCGAAGGCCCGCTGGTCCAGACCCGCATCTCCGACCAGTGCCTGGTGAATCGTGTGGACTATGTAGTGGAGGAAGTATATCTCGTCTTCCGTGTAGCCCCCGGGCCCGGGGAAGACGACCCAGTCCGAAGACCCCGCCTCCAGGACCCGGGCCCCCTGCCTCGCCAGGTGTGCGAAGAGGTGCCTTCCGGTCCGGCTGTCGCCCGAGGGCCTGGCGTGTGAGGTTCGGCGGTCCATAGTTTCGTGATACATCGCCTCGATTTGGGAGTCCAGGTCCCTGTCGATCTCGGGCTCCAGGATGGTTTGGCCGTCGAAGTTGAGGCACAGGTACAGCAGCCCGCCCGGCTTGAGGAGGGCGAGCATGCCTGGGAGCAGGGAGGGAACGTCGACCAGGTCGAGGAACGCCTGAGCGATCAACAGGTCCCAGAAGCGTATACCCCTCTCCCGGGCAACGAAATCGAGGGCGTTCGCCGCCTCAAACTCGACCTGTATCGTGCGGTTTTCCGACCGGAGAGTTAAGGTGCCACAGCCGGATCGGGTCGAGGCGTACCCGGCTCCTACGGCCCAGTGGTCGATTCTCCGTCTGGCCTCATCCACATTGTCGGGGTCCAGGTCCAGGGCCCTGTAGTCGGCGTGGGCAAAGAGGCCTCGGTCCAGGACCCTCTCCACCATGGAGCCGGTCCCCGCCCCCAGTTCCAGCACCCGTACCGGATCGTTTGGGGCGCCCCTTGGCAATGACCGGGCCAGACGGTCCCAGACCCTGGGGTTCAGGGCCTTGTCGTCTATGGCCTTCTTTGCGGCCAGGTATCTCTGGTAGCTGTAGGTCTCAGGCCTGGGCAATATCTGTTCCCACCATAAGTTAACCGGCCACCGTACAGAGAAATCTTCGTATGCTGGAGGTGGTATCGCGCCAGGTTGGGTGAGCGGCGAAGCTTTTCATCGCCGCCTGGCCCATTTGAGCCAGCAGCTTTCGGTCCCTGCTCAACCGGGCAATTCTGGCGGCCAGGGCCTCGGCATCACCGGGCGGGACCAGGAACCCGGTCCCTTCGTCCTCGATGATCTCACGGGCCGCCCCGGCGGTTGTGGCTATGGCCGGTAGGCCGAAGCCCATCCCTTCCAGGTAGGCGATGCCGAATCCCTCGTATGTGGAGGGCACCGCTATCAGGTGGCTCTGACTGAGACATTCCGCAAGGGGGCCCTCATCCAGGATTCCCCGGAGGGCGACCCTCTCTTCCAGCCCACAGCGGGAGATTTGACTACGGATCGACTTCGCATAGGCGGCGTCGGCCGAGAGGCTTCCCACCACATCCAGCCGCCACTCCTCCCTCCCTCCTTCCGGTGCTGGAAGGAGGGAAAGGGCGGTTATCAGGGTGTGGAGCTCCTTGCGGGGGATCACGTTGCCGAGAAAGAGTATGCGCAGCGGCCCTGGGGCCAGGGCCCGGGCCTCGACCTGGGCTGGCGTTAGACCGATGGTAAACCTGTCGCCTCCAGGAGAGGCCACCACCGATTGGGTTGGCTTCTCCAACAGCTTCTCGACCTCGGCCCGGGTGGTCTCGCTGTTGAACACGAATCCGTCCACCGACCTCAGGTAGCGGGCCTCCACCCATCGGTAAAACAGATTGCGCCACCGAGGCCGCCTCTCGCTGGAGCGCAGGTGATGGACGATGGAGATAATGGGCCTAACCCCCAGCCGCCGGTTCAGCCAGAACAGGGAGGGGTGGTTGAGCTCGTCCTGCAGCATGATATCGAGTCGGAGCCCCCGGACCCTGGAATACAGGCCCTGGGACAGATTGTCGGCCAGGCATCCGGGGTAGCTGCGCCACCTCATGGAGATCACCTCCACCTCGTCCCCACACTCCCGCAGGTGCTCGACGAGTTTACGGTCGTACAGGAAGCCTCCGGAGATGGTGTCCAGGGAGCCGTATATGATCAGGCCCACCCGCATCAAAGCTCCGTACGGTAGGAGGCCCAGGCTATCTGGTCCTCCCATATCCTAACGGTGATGGCCCTCAGCCCGGCGGTCTTTATCCCCTGGGAGATCGATTCACAGACGATGCGGGAGAAGTGTTCGATGCTGGGGTTGAGGCCCTTGAACTCGGGAAAATCGTTCAGGGTCTTGTCCTTGTACCGCTCTGCCAGCTTCTCCAGGTTCGCCTCGATGTCTACGATGTCCACCAGGAACCCGTGCTGGTCCAGCTGCGGCCCTTCCAGGAGAAGCTCCACCTGATAGTGATGGGAGTTCAACTCGTTCTCCGGGCCCCAGTCCCCGCCCACCAGATAGTGCTGCGCGATGAAGTCCCGCTTGACGGAAACGGTGTACATCTCTTCACCTCCCGGGTCCTAGACTAGGGGCCGTAGGTCAGCATTACCTGGATGGCCTGTTCCGGGTGCTTGTCCAGCAGCTCGTAGGCCCTGGCTGCTTCCTCCAGGGGGAAGCGATGGGTGATCAGGCGAGAGGGGCGCAGCAGCCGGACCATCGACCAGGCTGCGTCCAGGCGTCGGGCCTTGGTCCACCGCCCCGACCACTCCGGCCCTATGGTGCTGACCTGGCTGCTGATGAGCTGCACCCGGCTGCGATGGAACCTTCCACCCAGATCGAGTCTGGACTCCTTTGTCCCGTACCACGAGCCGATTACGACCCGTCCGTTGAACCCCGTTATCGATATAGCGGTGTTCAGGGCCTCCGTATTGCCCGAAAGCTCGTAGGAGAGGTCGGCCCCGGCGTAGCTCCGCTCCCCTTGAAGGCAGGCCCTGACCCGCGATAAGGCATCGGGCCCCTCCGGGTCGAGGCTGAACTTTGCACCCATCTCCAGCGATGCCCTGCGGCGAATTGGATAGCGGTCCAGGGTCACCAGGCTGGCCAGGGGTATGCGGGCCAGCAGGGCCGTGGTCAGCAGCCCCACTATCCCCTGCCCGAATACCGCTACCTGCTCCCCTATGGCCGGACGCCCATCCATCACGAAATTGACGGCGGATTCCATGTTCGCCAGGAAGGCGGCGTCCTCAGGAGAGATGCCGGCGGGAACGGGGAGTAGCTCCTGGGGGCTTGATGTGAAGCGGCTCTCGTGGGGATGAAAGGAGAACACCAGGTCCCCCTCCCTGTGGGGTCCTGGGTTCGGGCCTGCTTTAACGACCCTTCCGACCAGAGCGTAGCCATATTTCATCGGGAAATCGAACCCTCCCCGCAAAGCGGGAATGGTCTCGTCGACAGGCAGGTCGGCAGGCGCCTGGCCCCGATAGACCAGCATCTCGGTGCCAGGGCTGATGGCCGATACCAGGGTCTCGACCAGCACCTCTTCTTTGGTGGGGGGTCGGAGTGGGGCTTCTTCGATGGCGACCTGATAAGGGGCGGTAAAGTACAGGCTTGCTTGCCTCATCTCCTCAGTCCGGTTGGGCTTCCTGCCAGTCGGGGCTGCCCCAGACCACCATATCCTCACCCAGCCTCTGGTAGCCCGGGTTTATCAGGCGGGGGCATCCGGCCCGGAGCCCGTCCAGGTGCTTCACCGCCCTCATCCCGCCCAGAACGACGGGCACAACCGTAAGGACGATGTGGTCCACCAAACGCTCCGAGAAGAAGCTTGTTATGACCCTGGCCCCGCCTTCCACCATGACGTTCCCGACCGATTCTCCGGCCAGGAACTCCATCAGGGCCGGCAGGTCCACCCAGCCCTTGCTAGTAGCGGGAAGACAGATCACCCGCGCCCCGGCCCTCTCAAGCGCGATCCTCCGCTCCTTGGGGGCCTGCTCCGTGGTGGCTATCCAGGGTGACAGCTTAGGGTTGTTCAACAGATTGGCGTTAAGGGGGAACCTCAGGTTGCTGTCTAGGATCACCGGCTGAGGTTGGGCGCCCTTGGCCAGGCGGACCGTGAGGTTGGGGTTATCGGTGATAACGGTGCCGATACCTACCAGAATCGTATCGTGGACAGCTCGTATGCCGTGGGTCATGGCCCTCGATTCGGGGCCGCTGAGACGCATCGGCTTTCCAGGAGTGCGGGCGATGCAGCCGTCCAGGCTCTGGGCATAGGTCAGGGTCACAAAGGGGAGGCCGGTTTGATTCTTGTGGGCCAGGACCTCTTGGAGAATGGGGCCTGTCCCATTGGCCCCCGGGGGCTTCGATTCGGGCAACTCTTCCAGGTTCAGCAGATGGCCCATCCGCGTCGCCTTGGTCCGAAGGTAGTCACTGTTTTCGTTGGTTATTAACGATTCGAGGGTCTCCCGGGACGTCACCCGGATGCCGAACTTTCGAAGCCCATCGATTTTCGAAGGGTTGTTGGTTAAAAGGCGGACCGACGCTACACCGATGTCCTGGAGAATCAAGGCGGCTATTTCGTAGTCTCGCTCGTCGACATCATGGCCCAACAGGAGATTTGCATCTACTGTGTCGTAGCCCAGGTCCTGGAGGTTGTACGCCCGAAGCTTCTCCGGCAACCCTATGCCGCGCCCCTCTTGCCGCAAATAGACAACTACACCCTGCCCCTCTTTAGAGACCATCTCCATCGAGCGGGCAAGCTGGCTGCCGCAGTCGCACCTCAGGGAGCCCAGGACATCGCCGGTGAAGCACTCCGAGTGTACCCGGACAAGGACGTTCTCCTTACCGGCGACATCCCCGGCGACCAGGGCTAGGTGCTCCTGCTCGTCCCGATTGTTGGTGTAATACATCATCCGGAACTCCGCCCCGGGGGTCGGAATGCGGGCGACCACCTTTCTTTCAACCTTCAAGGTGGTCATCATCCGGCACAATCGTTTCGATGTTTTCCCACGCCAGTGTCCTTCATCTCTAAATTAGATGCCGAGTCCTCACCGGGTAAAGGTATACGTTTTAGATGGAGCAATGGCCTCTCATTCACGGGATGGGGAGGGGACGGGGGCTCATCGTGAAGATCGAGCGCTTGGAAAATCCGGACTTCCCGTATGGCATAATGGACCTGAGCGGCCTGGGAACCGCCCACACGGCGGAGGCTTGACCTGTCGGGTGAGGA
>JADFJI010000063.1:0-2971 GCA_022566235.1 Chloroflexota bacterium | reverse complement strand
GCTGCATATTATCCAAGAGGGGTGTCGATGGTGTCAAGAGGTCTCGTGAATACCGGCCCTGGGCCTGTAGGCTAAGGCCCGGTGAATACCGGCTGGGTCCAAGCCTTACCACCTTGGGAAGACTTTACCTGTGCCCTGACGTAACCTTCGTCACCCCTAATTATGTATCGTGCCTCCGTCCCGTATTCTTGGGATAGGACCCGGCCGCCATGCCCGATGAAGGACGTTTCGTATATGAAGTCCCACTCCTGCCTTATCCTAAGCTCGATGCTTCCAGGCTCTACTTTCAGCTCTTCCAAAATAACCTCTGTTGATGAGTAGAAATCTCCCTTCTCCAAAGCATCGATAATGGCCGCAGGTTCCAGGGCGGGGGCCTCCACCACCACCCATCCACGGCCCGGGTTTGCCAGGCTGGGTTTGAAGTCGCCCTTGAAGTGGTGGGAGTCGTCTACGGCGACCCCGAAGATCGGCCTGCCGGCGCTAAGGACTCGGTCCCAGATCTCCTCGTAGCTGGGGTGTCCGCCGCCGCCATAGACGTTCGTTACACTGTTCCCGTTGAAGATCTCCAGGAGGCTTGCGCCCGCGACCTGAACGATGTGCCGGTCGTCGAAGGCCCAGGTGTAGTTGGGGTGGTTGATGGATGCTATGCCCCCGGCCCTGCGGACGGCGTCGATGTTAGCCTGGAGCGTCGATACCACATCCCCTGCATCGATAGGTTCCACCATCCTGGTGATCCCGATCCCGTTCAGGTGAATGGCGGTCTTGCCGTTACTGATCTGCACCGAGAGCTCTTCGCCCGGGATCATGAGGGGGCGGCGGAACCTGCGCTTCTTGGATCCATAGTCCAGCAGGGTCAGATGGTTATGGTCGGTGAGCACCAGAAAGTCGTACCCGTTTCGACGGTACCACCGGACTACAGGCTCGGGGTCGCTGTCCCCATCGGACTTGTTGGTGTGGGTGTGGATGTTGCCCTTGAACCACATTGGCTAGTTATGACACCCCCGGGCCGGTATGTCCCAGACCGCCTCGACCCTGCCGTTGCGAACGGCAATATACTGGTCCCAGCGGTTGACCATGATGTCCTGCTGGCCGCTGACCAGCAGGAATTTGTCACCTAACTCCAGAGTGGACGAGGCCTCGACTCGGAGTACGATCTGCTCTTCGTGAAGGGCCTCGACCCTCGCTCCGGGCATGTCGTCCAGCTGGGGCAGCACCCCGCCGGGCGAGGCCAGGGCCCTGCTTCCCACGTCCCCTATGGCTATCCCGGGCCGGGGCGTGCTGATCACCGTGCCCAGGACCTTCACCGCCACCTGCAAGTCCGTCATGTAGTCGAAGCCGTGGGACATGAGGGCGTATGTCCCTCCCTCCACCTCGGTGACCCCGGGAATGGTGGGAGCCACATCGTAGGAGAACGTCTCCCCGGATGAGACCACCTCCACGGGGATTCCCGCGGCCTCGATGGCGTCCTTCACATCCAGACACGCCTGGATATACTTCCGACCCTCGATGAACCGGGTCTCCCGGTCGGGCTTGCCCGGCAGGGTCTGGTGACTCATCACGCCCTTGAACGCGATGCCCGGCGAGGTGCTGGCCAGCTTGGCCAGTTCCACCGCCTGGTCCGCATTTCTGGTCCCGGCCCTTCCCATCGAGGTGTCCACCTCGATGACAACGCCCAGGGTGACATCGTAGGCCCGGGCCCTTTCAGAAAGGTCTCGGACGTTCTGAGGACTGTCCACGGCCACCGTGATCTTTGCCTGCTTCGCCAGGGCGCACAGCCTATCGATCTTATCGATGCTCACTATCTGATTGGGGATGAAGACGTCGTGGATGCCCCCCTCCACCATCACCTCGGCCTCGGCCACCTTGGCGGCGCACACCCCACCATTGGTCCCCCCGGCCCGGATCTGCATATGGGCCAGCATGGGACTTTTGATATTTTTGACATGCTGTCGCATTTTGCAACTTGTATCCCGGTATGTCCTGGCTACCTGAGCGTAGTTATGGTCCAGGGCATCCAGGTCGATTAGCAAGCAGGGCGTGTCCAGCTCCTCGATGGGGGTGCCTGGGCTGGGCCTGTAGTTATCCAACTTTCCCTCCCGGTACTCGAAAACTCTTTAGCGATAGAGGCCCCGTGCCCCGATGTCCCATATCACCTCTAGCCGGCCGTTCCGAGCCGCATGGGCATAGTCGTACAGATTGGCGCAAGTGCCAATATCCCAGGGAACGAGCCATACCTTATCGCCCGGTTGCAGCCCTTCCGCCGATTCGTCCAACAGCTGGAGGCTCCCATGCTCGGCGCTCAGGGACTCGACCCGGGCGTTCAGCCCACCGTCTACTGAAGGAAGTCCGCCGTCGGAACCGATGGCCTTCTGCCCCGTGTCCAGGATGGCCACCCCGGCCTCGGGGCGGCTGGTGACGACGGCTAGGACCCGGGCCGCTGGTCGTAGTCGAGGCTGGAAAGAGCGGTAGCGGCCGTCCATCAGGGCATAGGAACCGGCGATAACCTCCGTCACCCCGGCCATATCTCCCACTTCCTTGTAGTTGTGGGTCCCGCCGGCGCTGGTAGTATGGACCTCAAGCCCCGCCTTTTCCGCCATCTCCCGGGTGTCCAGGAGCCTCTGCACGGCCCTTCGGGACCCCTGGGCCGACGCCTCTGGGTCTTCCTCTGGAACGGCCCCTTCGTAGGTGGTGAACCCTGCGAACCTCAGGCCCCGGCTCTTGGCCAGGGCCTTGGCGCATATCAACTCCGTGCCCTACGCCGTGACAGCTCGGTGGGTCTTCTACCGGTTGTTACAGGACGGGACCTTTGGGGCCAAGGCGGCCATTGAAAAGCTGTCGCAAGGCGACATGGAAATGCGGCGCATCCCGACCTTGCTGAAAAACCCGCGTATCCTCAAGCCTTTCGAGCTTATTATGGGCCTTCTCAGACCGCCCACCTATGGGACCTACGATCCCACCTGGATCGTGGCTA
>JADFJI010000062.1 GCA_022566235.1 Chloroflexota bacterium | reverse complement strand
CCGGCCACCAGGCCTCCCCCCACGAGTCCCCGGCCATCATGGTCATACCAATGGTGGTGCTGGCGGCGGGCGCCTTCGCCGCCGGGCTGGCCAACCTCCCCGGCTTCTCCATACTCGGCATACCCGATAGCTGGATGGCCAATTTACTCGTCGGTCACGGCGAGGTTTTCGACACCGGTATAGCCACCTCTTCTTCCCTCATCGCTATCATAGGAATAATAGCCGCCTACGGGGTGTACGTAGCCCGATACGTCACCCCAGAGGACATCATGCAAACCTTCAAGCCTGTACACACGCTCCTGTCTCGAAAGTACTATTTAGACGACCTCTACGAGGATATCATCGTCAAGAAGGGGATCTATGCTTCCCTGGCGAACTTCGGAGACAAGTTCGATAGACACGTGGTGGACCGGTCGGTGAACACCGTCGCGGTCGTAGGCCGGAACATAGGAGGCGCAATCGCCAAGCTACAGACCGGTCAGGTACAGGTCTACGGAATAGGCATATCCATCGGCCTCATCGTAATAATGGCCGCGTTCTGGTTCGCCACCAGCTAAGCATGAGGAATAGCCACTTATTTGAAGTAAATCATGGAGGCCGCAGCACATACTCAACGCCTGGTCTAACCGAAGATCCAGCCACCGCTCGTGGTGAGCCTGCCTGTCCTGCCTGCCCCGAGCCTGTACTGAGCTTGTCCCGAGTATCGGGACTTGTCGAAGGAAGCTTGTCGAAGGAGATGAGCAGTCAGCCTTCCACCGAGAAAGTGCCGGCTCAACTTTTACGCAGAGTCAGGCCCGTCGACCTACGCGTATACCAGGCCCTCCCAGCGGGATTGGACCTTGGGGTCATTGACCGTTTCCAGAAGGTACTCGCCAAAATCCTTCCCCGTGGCCCCGGTGTCCCGCCCGGTCATCACCAGTTTCCTCTCGTACTGGCCACAGATGTCCAGGGCCATGCTCAGCCTATGGCCCAGGTCTTTGTACCCAATGTGGTCCAGCAGCATCGCCCCCGCCCGAATCATAGAGCTGGGGTCGGCATACTTGGCCCGACCCTCCCTCACCATGCGGGGGGCGCTTCCGTGAATCGCCTCGAACATGGCATACCGGTCCCCCACGTTGGCGCTTCCCGCGGTCCCCACACCTCCCTGCATCTCCGCCGCTTCGTCCGTGAGGATATCACCGTACAGGTTGGGGAGGACGATGACCTGGAAGCTCTTGCGGCGCTTCGGGTCCAGCAGCTTTGCCGTCATTATGTCGATATACCAGCCCTCCCAGCTGATCTCTGGGTAGTTCTTGGCCACCTCTCTGGCCATGTCCAGGAACTTGCCATCGGTGGTCTTGATCACATTGGCCTTGGTCACCACCGTAACGCTGGTCTTTCCGTTCTCCTTGGCGTATTTGAAAGCGGTATCGATAATCCTCCTCGACCCGGGGCTGGTGATCACCTTGAAGTCGATGGCCAGGTCCGGCGTCACGTCGACTCCCTGGCTGCCCACGGCATACATGTCCTCGGTGTTCTCCCGGAAGAACATCCAGTCGATCCCCTCCTTGGGTATCCGCACCGGGCGGATGTTTGCGTAGAGGTCCAACTCCTTTCGTATCGCCACGTTACAGCTTTCGATGTTGGGCCACTCGTCTCCCCTCTCAGGGGTGGTGGTGGGACCCTTCAGTGTAACGTGACACTTCTTGATCTCCTCCAGCACATCGTCGGGAATAGCCTTCAGGTGTTTGGCCCGGTTCTCGATTGTAAGGCCCTCGATAACACGAAAGTCCACTTTGCCCTTGGCGATCTCGTCCTTCAGCAAGACCTCCAGCACCCGCTGGGCGTCCTCGGCTATGTACGGGCCGATGCCATCTCCACCCAACATCCCCACCACGATCTTATCCAGCTTGGTATAGTCCATGCGCTCGGATTGGCCCTTGATCCGCTCAATCCGCTGGAGCTGCTCCTTCAGCACCTTACCAAACTGCTCTTTTGCCGCGTCTATAGCCTTCGCGTCATCCAAAATGGTTCCTCCCCTACAGGTTTATATCGTGTCCGCCAGAACTATCCGGGCCCCAAGGCCCCTGTCCCTTCGGGCCCCTAGCCGATTACGGCCAGCACCTCGCCCTTGGCCACCGATTGCCCGGGACTGCACGGCAGCGACACCACCTTGCCGTCTACAGGCGAGGGCAACGAGTTCTCCATCTTCATCGTCTCTATCAGTATCACACTTTGCCCGGTCTTCACCTCCTGGCCCACCTCCACCTCGTAGCGGATGACGATCCCAGGCATAGGGGACACCACGGACGTGGCTCCCTCTACGGCGGCTGATTCGGCCCTGGGCGGCTGGGCCCGGGTCTCCTCAGGTGATGGCGCCGCCACCTCCGGTGGCGTCGGGGCCGGCGCAGCGAGTCCCGTTTCCTGGGACGGCTTCGGTGCCGCCTGGGGTGATTCCGTGGCTGCGCCCGCCGTCTCTATAACAACCAGCACCTCACCCTTGGCCACCGATTGTCCGGGACTGCACGGCAGCGACACTACCTTGCCGTCTACGGGCGAGGGCAGCGAATTCTCCATCTTCATCGTCTCTATCAGTATCACGCTCTGCCCGACCTTCACCTCCTGGCCCACCTCCACCTCGTAGCGGATAACGGTACCGGGCATGGGGGACACCACGGAGAAGGTCCCGTCCCCGGAAGCCGGAGCAGCAGACGCCGCCCTGGGAGCAGGGCCGGGAGTCGGGGCCGGCGCAGACGGTCGAGGGGCCGGGGAAACGGGCCTGGAGACGGGAGGCGTAGATACGGGGCGGGGCGCTACCGTGGCCGGCTTGAGCGCGGCCCTGGTGACCGATATCGGAACCTCCGAAAGGGGTTCCACGTCCACCTGAAACTGCTCATCACCCACCCAGACATTGAAGGAGCGGCGGGTCGGGCCTTTGGCCTTAGCCCCCTCTCCCTTTGCTACCAGCCTGCCCTCCTTAGCCTCCTTGATGAGCCGGTCCTCAGCCTCCACCTCTTCCAGGGTCCTGGGCCGGACCTCTGCGGGAGGCTCCTCCAACCCGTATTTCCATCTGAGGAACTTCATCCCCGTAGCGGGAAAGAGGGCGTAGGTCAGCACATCCTCTATGCCCTTTGCGATGCCATCGGTCTCCTTCTTCGCCTTCTCCATCTCCGGCTCAAGATGGTCTGCAGGCCTGTCGGTAATGGGCTTCTGGCCCCTGGGATAATCTTTCAAGGCCCGCTTTACCAGGTCGGGGTCCATCGGGGCTGGGGGCTGGCCATACAGGCCGTAGACATAGTCCTTCACCTGGTTAGAGATATTCTTATACCTGCCGAAGAGCACATTCTGGACGGCCTGGATGCCGATTATCTGGCTGGTGGGCGTCACCAGGGGCGGGAATCCCAGGTCTGCCCTCACCCGCTGAAGCTCCTGGTGCACCTGGTCCAGCTTGTCCAGGGCATCCGCCTCCCTAAGCTGAGCGACCAGGTTGCTTATCATGCCCCCGGGGACCTGGTGGCTGATCACCTGGGTATCTATGACCGATAGCCTGCTGGTGTCCAGAAAATTCCGGTACTTGGGGAAGATCCTCTCCAGGTGTCGGGCGATACCCGGGGCCTTGCTCATGTCTAGCTCAGGTTCCCTGGGTCGTCCTTTGAAGGCCACCGCCATGGCCTCGACCGAAGGGTGAGAGGAGCGCAGGGCAAAGGGCGCAAGGGACGTGTCCAGTATATCCAGGCCCGCCTCTATGGCCTTCAGCGCGCTCATAGATGCCATCCCGCTGGTGTAGTGGGTGTGAAGCTGAATGGGAATCTTCAGTTTCGCCTTCAGCGCCTTGACCAGCTCGTAGGCGTCGTATGGGCTCAGGAGCCCGCCCATGTCCTTGATGCACAGGCTGTCGGCCCCCATCTCCTGGAGCTTCAGGGCCTTCTTCACGTAGTACTCCAGGGTGTAGACCGGCCCCCCCAGCCCGTCTCCGGTGATAGTGTAGCTCAGGCATGCCTGAATATGTTTCCCACTCTCCTTGATAGCGGCAAAACAGGTCACCATGTTCCGCTCATCGTTCAGCGCATCGAAGACCCGGAAGATATCGATCCCCACTTCTGCCGATTGGTGAACGAACGCCTTCACCACATCATCGGGGTAATTGCGGTAGCCCACCAGGTTCTGGCCTCTCAGCAGCATTTGGAGCGGGGTCTTGGGCATGAGGCGCTTCAGCACCCTAACCCGCTCCCACGGGTCTTCGTTCAGAAAACGATGGGCCACATCGAAGGTGGCCCCTCCCCACACCTCCATGGAGTGAAAACCCATCTGGTCCATCTCGCCCGCTATCGGCTCCATGTCCTCGGTGCGCATGCGCGTGGCCAGGATGGACTGATGCCCGTCCCTGAGAGTAACGTCAGTTACCTTTACGGGGGTCGTTGTAGTAGGTTCGTCTGGTCTATCCATGTTTTCTTTACGGGTCACACCCTTTGCACATCATTCTGCTTAGCCTCTCGTGGGGTTCTACACGTACTTAGGCGTGTGCCCCGATTTATCGGGCCCGAGGGACTTGAGGGCCCGTCCCGAATCCCTCCAGTATTGCAATCCCGAAGGGCCTAAGGGGCGTCCCCCCAGGGTAACATACGAGCATGGGCGGGTGGGAAGGCTAAGTATATCTGTCATAAAGTGAATTGAGGAATGCCCCCGGCTACAGGGGAATATTGCCGTGTTTCTTGGCGGGAAGCTCCTCTCGCTTGGTCCGAAGCATCTCCAGGGCCACAATCAGCTTGGGCCTCGTCTCCGCGGGGTCGATAACATCATCGATGAACCCCCGGCCCGCGGCCTTGTACGGGTTGTTGAAGCTCTCCTCATATTCCTTTACGAGTCTGGCCCGGGTCTCATCCGGGTCCGCCGAGTCCTTGATCTCAGCCCTGGAGACGATGTTGACAGCCCCGCTTGCGCCCATTACCGCTATCTCAGCCGATGGCCAGGCGTAGTTTATGTCCCCACCCAGGTGCTTGCTGCTCATCACAATGTAGGCGCCGCCATACGCCTTCCTGGTAACCACCGTCAGCTTGGGAACCGTAGCCTCGGCATAAGCAAAAATCAGTTTGGCCCCGTGTTTTATGATGCCTCCATATTCCTGGTCCGTCCCAGGCAAGAACCCGGGAACATCCACGAAGGTCACCAGGGGGATATTGAAGGCATCGCAGAACCGGACGAACCTGGCTCCCTTGACAGAAGCGGCAATGTCCAACACCCCTGCCAGATGCATCGGCTGCTGGGCCACTATCCCCACCACCCGGCCGTTCAACCGGCCGTACCCAACGATGATGTTAGGTGCGTATAGCGAGGCCACCTCCATGAAATCTCCGTGGTCCACCACCCGGGAAATTATCTCCGTCATATCATACGGCTTGCTCGGATCATCGGGCACCAGGCTACCCAGGTCTTCACTGGGAATACCCGGGTCCTCCACAAAAGGGACCATTGGCGGGTCTTCCCTGTTACTGGAGGGGAGAAAACCCAATAGCCGTCGCACCTGGTCCAGGCACCCCTTTTCATCATCGGCAACGAACTGGGCGACCCCGCTCTTAGATGCGTTGGCCAGAGCCCCGCCAAGCTCCTCGTGGGTCACCTCTTCGCCGGTGACCGCCTTTACCACGTCCGGCCCGGTGATGTACATCTGCCCCACGCCCTTGACCATGAATACAAAATCGGTTATCGCCGGGGAATATACCGCGCCCCCTGCCGCGGGTCCCATGATGACCGATATCTGGGGTATCACCCCCGAGGCCCGGACGTTCCGGTAGAGGATCTCGCCCACCGCCGCCAGGCTGTCCACCCCTTCCTGAATCCTGGCTCCTCCCGAGTCGAAAATGCCGATGAGGGGCACATGGGAGCTGAGGGCCAGGTCCATCACCTTGCCCGTTTTCTCTCCAACGACTTCGGAGATAGACCCGCCGAAGACTGTGAAATCCTGGGAGAAGACGCACACCATCCGGCCATCCATATACCCATAGCCGGTAACCACCGCATCCCCCTTCACCACCTTATCCTGGAGGCCGAAGTCGGTAGCGCGATGGGTTACCAACGAATCAAGCTCCTGGAAGGTGCCGGGGTCTAAGAGGAGGTCCAGCCGTTCCCGAGCAGTCAGCTTTCCGCGGCCGTGCTGGCGTTCTATAGCCTTGAGCCCGCCGCCTAACCGGCCCTGCTCTTTGAGCTTTGCCAGTCTTTCCAGCTTGCTATCGGAGGTCTTTCGTGTGGAAGAAGTCACCCGGGAAGACTCGACGATGAAGTATCGATCTTACTGCTAACACTGCCTGTCCCGACAGGCCAATGCTAGCAGATATTCCCCTGCCTTACAAGCAAAAGCACACGAACCGTTTAATAAGCTCTTCGAAATTGGTAGTGCCCCGACTCGTCCCGATACTCGGGACTTCGCGTCGGGACCGGGAGGTTGGGGGTGAAGAGGCTATTCCTTCCCCCAACTGGGGGGAAGGCTAGAGCCTGCCCTGCCTGTCCTGAGCCTGTACTGAGCCTGTCGAAGTGTTCCGTCGAAGGGAGCGTAGCCGAAGGGATGGGGTGCTCCCCCTTTGCTACAATGTCACAGTAAAGTACAATATCGTAGTAACGCTAAATGAAAGTTGGAGTCCCCTGCCGCTGAACACCCTACAGGCCGACCAGAGACCCGTGACCGTATGCCGGGGCCGTGAGTTCCTCTGGGGCTCCCGCACCTACGTCATGGGCATCATCAACGTGACCCCCGACTCCTTTTCCGGCGATGGCCTTGGTAACAGCGTCGATGCAGCCCTGGCCCAGGCCCTTCGCTTCGAGGAGGAAGGGGCCGACATACTGGACGTGGGGGGGCACTCCACCAGGCCCGGCCACTCGCCCATCACCCAGCAGGAGGAGCTTAGCCGTGTTGTCCCGGTCATCGAGCGTCTGGCCCGTGAGACCGGTCTCACCATCAGCATCGATACCTTCTTCTCGCAGGTGGCCCTGAGAGCCCTTGATTGTGGGGCCTCCATGGTCAACGACCAGTGGGCCCTCAACTACGATCCGGAGATGGCAGGCGTTGTTGCCGGGGCCGGCGTTCCAATAGTCTTGATGCACAATCAGCACGGCACAGAGTATTCAAACCTCATCCCCGATATCACAGCCAGCCTCAAGGAGAGCGTGACTAAGGCCCGGCAGGCGGGCATTCCCCTGCAGAACATCATCATCGACCCGGGGCTGGGGTTCGGCAAGACCCTTGAGCACAACCTGGAAGTGGTCCGCCGTCTCCCGGAGCTGACAGGTCTCGCCTCTGCTCTCCTGGTGGGCCCATCCCGTAAGTCGATGATAGGCCGGGTCCTGGACCTGCCCGTGGACCAGCGGGTGGAGGGCACCGGGGCCGTTCTAGCACTGTCGATAGCCAACGGAGCAGACATAGTGCGGGTCCACGATGTAAAGGAGATGGTGAGGGTCTGTCGAATGACCGATGCGATAGTAAGAGGCCTGAGTGCTCAACATCCCCAGTAGTGGAAGGATGACAGAGTGAGGGTCTCCAAATGGTGAACACCAGCATAGGCCATAACGTGAGAGTTTACCTGGGTCTCGGGTCCAACCTAGGGATCAAAGAGGCAAACCTTGCCCAGGCATTGAAGCTGCTTCCTCCCCAGGTCACTGTGGCCGAGGTGTCCTCCATATACCATAGCGAGCCGGTAGGCTACAAGGACCAGCCCTGGTTCCTCAACATCGTATGCAGCGCCTATACCGACCTTACTCCAGAGGGACTCCTGGACTATGTGAAGCACATCGAGGTCCAGCTTGGCCGCACCCTCAGCTTACGTGATGCCGCTCGCCCCCTTGACATTGATATCCTCTTCTACGGAGACCAGGTCCTGGAGACGGACCGCCTCATCATTCCCCACCCCCGCATACCGGAGCGGGCTTTTGTATTGCTTCCTCTGGCCGAGCTCAACCCCGTCATGCTGCACCCTGGGAGAGGCGAGACCATCGGACAGCTGCTGTCGGCCCTCTCCGCGCCAGAGAGGGTCAAAAAACGAAAATGGAGCAGTCTCTACACCCATGACCTCCTTCGTAAACCCTCTGGCCACCTGATCGAGGCCGACGAGGACCAGCCCCAGGGACAGCAGGGATAGGGGCCGCATTTGCGCCTCACTGCCTCAGCTCCGGGGGCAGAAAGTTGGGGATAGAGTCCACGATAGGGTAGCTCTCCGAGCACTTTGCGCAGAGCAACGAACCCGAGATGATCTCTTCCCCCTCCCGGGCCACGAAGAGAACATCTGGCTTTACCACGTCCTCATCGGTGAGGTCGATGCGACTGCGGTTGTGCGGCGCACTTCGATTTTGGCACTTGACCTCTTACCTTCGTCGAACGATTTAGCAGGCGCGACCATCGAACTCCTTGAGCTGCCGGATCGCGAGATGCGTCTTCGCAAAGCGCTCGAGCCGCTTAAGGGTCTCTACGATCTCATCCTTGTCGATTGTCCGCCTTCGCTCGGTATCCTGACAGTCAATGCACTCGCCGCCGCAGATTATATCCTTGCGCCGGTTGAGCCTTCGTTCTTCGCAGTTGATGGCGTGAAGCAGTTGGCGAAGGTGCTCGAACTCATGCGCGAGAACCTCGAGCTTGAAGTACGGCTTCTCGGTGTGGTGCGCGCGATGCATGAACGCAGGAGTCGCCTTGCGCGGAAGGTTGAGCGGGAGCTGAGGAACGCCTTTCCCGAGCACCTTTTCGAGACCACACTGCCACGTAGCGTGCATATCGCAGAGTCTGCGATGATGGGCAAGCCCGTGTTCCAGCACGCACCGGACTCCAAGGGTGCGCACGCCTACCGCATGCTCGCAGCAGAGCTCCTCAAGCGTCTTGAAGGAGAAGGTGATAACCTAAACCCTAGTCGCTAGTGGCTAGTCGCTACCACTATGGCAACAGGCAAAGGCATCGAAGCGCTTATTCCCAAGAAGGGGAAAACAAAGAAGGCAACACCTTCCAAGGGCGAAGCACGCGAGGGCGTATTTTCGGTGGAGGTC
>JADFJI010000061.1:1423-9096 GCA_022566235.1 Chloroflexota bacterium | reverse complement strand
AAGGCCATCGCGGACGCCACCGAGGCCCTGGGCCGCCACCCGGGACTGGTCATGGCGCTGGTGAACCGGGCCGCCGCCTACCTGGACAAGGGAGATGGCCCCCAGGCCCTAGCGGACTCCAATGCAGCACTGAGGCTGGATTCCACCAATGTCCCGGCTTACAACAACCGGGCCATTGCCCTGGCCAAGATGGGCCGTACCGGTGAGGCCGTTGAAGACCTGAACAAAGCCTACGCCCTGGTGGATAACGACGCCATGCGAGACCACATCTCCATGGTGCTGAGAAAGATCAGAGACAGCGCCAGGTGATGGCCAGACCTCGGTGCTCTCTCTTTTTACACCCCGGCCAACTCCTAACCAAGCCTGCCAGATTATTGTACAATGTTGCCCACAACCGGCACCCTCATGGGCATTTCAGCGTTTAATATAATGATGTCTCCCAGATTGCTGCTCGTCCCAGCCCTGATGGGCCTCCTCTTTCTGGCTGCCATGGCCTGTGGAAATGGCGATGGGGCCACACCCACCCAGGCCCCGAGCCTATCTCCCTCGCCCACAGCGAGACCTTCATTATCGGATACCCCCACTCCCAGCCCTGAGGCCCAGGGCTCCTTCATACAGTTCTCAACCGAGGACTGCATCCTTAATTTGTCGGGGGAGTTGGGAGAGCGTACTACCATCAACCAGACCTACGTGGAAAACGAGCCCAAGGTCAATATAGAGCGGCTCTTCCAGCGCTTCCAACAGTCGGCGTCCCAGTCCACCATCCTGCGGTGCGACATGCGGACCTCAGGTTTCTTTTCTACGTGGTGGGTCCAGTCCCTCCAGACCGAGGAGGAGGCGATCCAACTTTTCGATGCCTTCGTAGATGCAACAGGGCCGGAGGTGATCAAGCTTAACCTGAACCCCCTATCCTGCTTTCGGATCAGCGCCCGCCTTGACCAAGATAGGACCCGCTATATCCTGGACTTTCAGGGCCGGGGCCTCTGTGAGCCGGACGTCTTTAACGGGATGAGCGGCCTGGTCCTGTACAAGAGGACCGTAATAGGCGTCGACTCTCAGTTCAAGGATGAGCTGTTCGACATCATCATCGACCGCGCCCGGCAAGTCGTCGATCAAAAAAGCGACTAGCCGCCGCAGGGCCTTAACCCAATGCCCCGTCACCCTGTCAACATGGGGTCCTTCCCAGTCGACTCGAGGGTCTCGATCTCAGGACCACGTGCTCGGGAGTGAACCCCTGGGGTTCCCCTCGCATCAATTGACAGCCACTAGCTCGATCGATAGACTATCTGAGAACCAAACGGCAAGACTCCCTTTACCTGCAAGCGGCTACTAGAGGGAGGTGCTTATACTGAACAAACTGGCCCAGCCGGGCCTGACTTATCTTGAAACGGGCCGCAGTCGCCTGGGTGCCATCAGGGTAATCGCGCACAACCGGTATGCCGTAGAGCTAGGCCTCCTGGTCCTGGGCTACCTTCTTTACGTTGGTGTCAAGTACCTCTTTGTAGATGACCTGGAGGCCATCGCTTTTGAGAATGCCCGTAAGGTCATCGATGTAGAGCTTTCCCTAAACATCCACTGGGAACCCACCATACAGGGCTGGCTCCTAGATAACCTGCGAGGCGTTGTAGTCTTTTTCAACTGGGTCTACACCTTTGGCTTTTTTCCCATCCTCATTCCGGCCGCCATTGTCCTGTTCCTGTTCAGACATAAAACCTACGTTCTCTATCGTAACGTCTTCCTCATCAGCTTCCTTCTCACCTGGCTGGTCTATCTGACTTTTCCCGTGGCCCCACCTCGGATGATGATAGAGTACGGCTACGTCGATACTATAGAAGCCATGGGCCCGGCCATATACAACAGCAAGGAAGCCCTCTCCTAT
This sequence comes from Chloroflexota bacterium, assembly GCA_022566235.1. Taxonomy (GTDB): domain Bacteria; phylum Chloroflexota; class Dehalococcoidia; order Plut-88900; family Plut-88900; genus JACZVB01. The sequence goes on along the minus strand of JADFJI010000061.1, from coordinate 7,217 downwards.
TACAACCAGTACTCCGCCATGCCCAGTATGCACTTCGGCTGGATCCTCCTTTTCAGCATGGTGTTTCTGAGGAGCAGGGTCAAGCCGTTGCGCATCTTCGGGGCCGTATACCCGGCCCTTGCTCTGGCCGCAATAGTGGTAACAGCCAACCACTATATACTGGATGCCGTAGTAGGCGGGTCTATTATCGCGGGCTCATACGGCATCTACCGACTGCTGCGAAGCGTGCCTTCCCGTCTCGTCCACCAGGCCGTGACCGATGGCGGCTCTCCAGCAAGCTAATCGTCTGCCCGAATTGGCCCTCTTCACCGGCACAAACCAATGGACGGACCGACCTGCCTACAGGTCCCTCTGCCCACGGGCTGGTCAGGTCGATTAGGCCAATGCCCATTGAAGTCCTTGTAAACTCTCCATATAATGGCTAATTATTCGACTTTGGAGTTGATGCCCTGCCGGCTCGGGAAGGAAGAGATGCAGACTACAACATCATCGAGGGCGTCGCGCAGACCCGGCTTTGCCGGCAGAACGCCCTTGCGCCGGAGCTGCCACCCAGGTGATAACCAGAAATGATCCAGCCATAAATTCATCGTTCTATGAGCCTGTTGCAGGCTGGTGAAAGAGCTGTCCGCTAGAGCATGAAATGTGAGAAAGGGGGAAGCAAGTGGAGTACAAAATCATCTCGGGTGACTCTCACGTTGACCTGACATTCCTGCCCGAGGACCTTTTCATCAAGAACGCCCCGGCCCCGTGGAAGGAGAGGATGCCTCATGTTAAGGAGTCCTCAAAAGGGCGGATGTGGGTCGTCGAGGACATAGACATTACCGACGTAGGTCGCTTTGTGATCAGAGAGAATTACAGCCAGGGGATGAGAGACCACACCAACAGGATGGATGCCGCCGGCATATTCGACACCTCAGATGGAGGGTACCACCCCACCACCCCTCACCTCCGCCTCCGCGACCAGGACCTGGACGGTGTGGATGCAGAGGTGATCTACGGCCTCTTCAACGTGTCACCTAAGCTCAAGGACTACGACCAGGTAACTCAGATATTCAAGATATACAACGATTGGATCGCCGACTTTTGCAAGACTAATCCGGATAGGTTCGTTGGACTGGCCTGTATCCCCAACCACGACCCCCAGGTGGCAGCACAGGAGCTACGAAGGGGGGCCGAGATGGGGCTCAAAGGCACGGAGTTCGGGGTGAGCAACGCTGCCAAGCCGATCTACCACCAGGACTGGGATGTCCTCTGGCAGGCTTCCAGTGAGACTGGAATGTCCATTTCCTTCCACACCGTAGGGTGGGAGCCTCGCCAGGTCGATCCGTCCGAGCGAGCCACTTACGAGAGGACATTCGGTACTATTCACACCACCATGCTGCAGCTGGCCGGCGTGGAGTTCCTGGCCAGCACCATTTTTTCTGGCGCCTGTGAGCGCTACCCCAATTTCAAGTTCTTACTGGGTGAGTGCGGCATCAGCTGGCTGCCGTACGTACTGGACCGGATGGACCACGAGGGAGGGGGGCAGCCGGGCCTGACCATGAAGCCCTCTGAATACTTCCATCGCCAGGGTTACTCCACCTTCCAGAAGGAGAGCGTGGCCGGAGACATGATCCCCCTGATCGGCGCAGAGAGCGTAATCTGGGGCTCAGACTATCCCCACCCCGACGGCGTATGGCCCGATTCCCAGGAGACTATAGAGAATAATTTCCGCAACCTGAAAAGCGAATCCGACAAGCGGAAGGTCATTTGCGAGAACGCGGGCAAGTTGTACGGGCTTATTAAGTAGGCTCAGTCACCAACGGTCTGATACTTCCGTCTTGTTGTGCCGATTGCTGCGCTTGGCGGAACGCCATACAGGAAAGGGCACCAGCACTAAAGCCTAGTGCTCCATAAAGTCTCCGCCGTCTATGTTTATGGACTGGCCGTGTATCCAGGAGGCGGCCTTTGTGCATAGATATGCAACGAAATTACCCACCTCTTCATCGGTCCCGTTGCGCCCTATGGGGGTGGCCTGGGCCATCTCGTCCCAGGCTTCGGTATACACCAGGTCATCCATCCTGGCTGTATCCACCGCCCCGGGGCAGACGCAGTTAACATTGATGCCGTCAGGGCCCAACTCCCGGGCCAGGGTCTGGGTCATACCCACCTGGGCGAAGCAGGCGGCGCAGTAGGCCAGGGTATTGGCGCTTCCCGTTTTCCCTGCGCCGGATGAAATGTTGATGATCTTACCGCCCTCGCCCTGAGCCAGCATCACCTTAGCCGCGGCTTTGGAGCACAGATAGGTGCCCCGCACCTTGATGTCGATCACTTTCTGAAAGATATCGTTGTCCAACTCCACCGTGGGCACCCTATCGGGGCCCCGGGCGTAGGCCGCATTGTTCACCAGAATGTCGATCCGGCCAAGCTCGCGGACCGTCCGCTCGGCCATCGACTCCACCTGCTCTGCGCTGGTCACGTCCACCACCAGGGGCAGGGCCCGGCGGCCCAGGGCTCGTACCTGCTCCGCGGTGCCCTCTATATCCTTCCAGCCGACGGCCTTTTCATCGGCGGGGAAGGACGCAGGATCGCGGCCCGTCCCCGTTACCACTATATCTGCGCCGAGCTTAGCCAGGGCCACCGCAGTCGCCCTGCCTATTCCCCGCAGCCTTCCGGCGCCAGTGACAATGGCGACCTTTCCGTCTAGCTCTCCCATATCGTCTCCCCCCACATGCCAGTACTGGGCTACACACCCTGATTTTTCCATCATCGAACAGTGGTGTGAGTGTAGCTGTCCCTCCTCTAGGCGTCAACGGCGTCTGCTATCTCCTTCCTTCACACCGATATGCCTGATTGAGGCCCTGGGCGCCGACCATGCGTACCTAGTGGGTCAACACTGAGAAACTGACGCTGTGTACGGGGGCCACAGCCCTGGAGCCGACGAAAAAATAGAGCATATTATCCAGATGATGGTAGGCCGGTCAGCTCCTCGCTGATGCGCCACAACCTTCTAGCAGCCGGCTGATCGTAGGAGGCTTTGGACGAGGGCACGGCCCTTTGCCTTGCGAAGTACTTCCCCGTCACCCCTTCTACCTCTAGAGAGGTGGCCAGGTAGAGCGAGGTCCGAGCCCCTGCCTCGGGGCTTGCCCTCACAACCCTGACCGCAAACCGGATGGCCCTGGGCAACCCTGTTGCATCGGCCAGCAGATTAGTGGCCACCACCCCAGGGTGCAGGCAGTTGGCGGTCACCCCGGTCCCCTCCAGCATCCGGGCCAGCTCGTAGGAGTGCAACACGTTGGCCAGCTTGGTACGAGCGTAGACCAAGACCCGGTTGTAGCTCCTCTCCGATTGCAGGTCGTCGAAGTCCAGCGGCGCGCGGCCATGGAGCTGAGAGGAGACGTTGATGATCCTGGCCGGCGCGCCGGCCTTGAGGACATCGAGGAGGAGAGCTGTCAGCAGGAAATACGCTAGGTGGTTCACGGCAAACTGAGTCTCCAGCCCATCCTCTGTTAATATCCTCCGCCTGGGGATGATGCCGGCGTTGTTGATCAGAACGTGCAGGGCCGGGTATAGCGCCTTGAAGTCGGTAGCCAGGCGATGGATCGAGGCCTGGGATGAGAGGTCGGCGAGGAGCAGGCGAACCGAGGAATTACCGCTTTCCTGTTGGACCCAGGCCAGGGCTTCCTGGCCCCGATCTGTGTTGCGGCAGACCATCACCACGGTGGCCCCCATTCTTGCAAGCCCCAGGGCCGTGGCCCTACCGATGCCGGCGTTGGCCCCGGTGACCATGCAGACCTTGCCCCTCATGTCGACAGCTTCGTCAGGCATTTCTTTCACGCCCCCAGATTACAAGTTCTAAGCAGTGGTCTCTTACGGGCCAAGGGGCCAGCCCCCTTACCCCGCGCCCCCGCCAGACCCAGGGGCAAGAGTTTTCCGGCTCAGTACCTACATCCCTGGAGACTTCCTTAAGGGACATTAGCCTTTGATATCATCATATAGTAGTGGACGTGGTCCATGGCATGCTCCTCGGGCGTCCTTCTGACCCTCTCCTCATATTTGCCGTAGAAGAGGTCCACAATCCTGTTGCGCTCATCCGGCGGGCGGGAAGGATCGAGGCCGTTGTAGAAGGTGCTCTCGCTCCATGATCTCAGCATGCTTACATAGGCACGCACAAAGCTGTCCAGGTCTTTCGTCTCCCTGTACGTCGCCGCGTGCGGGCACTCCACGACCCGGCTCTCTATTTGATCGAGGTTTAAGCCTGCTTTGCAGACCTCGCCGTTCGGGTCTGAAAAGGGAGCGGCAAATTCCTCTCCAGTCCTATAGAACTGGGGAAAGACCACATTAGTGTATTCCTCGTTGGTAACCGTTCCCTCGGCCACGAGTTCAAGCCAAATAGCGTTGTACGTATCCAACATATTGACGCCAGCCGTGTTGCCGAGGTAGCGACCCTGCTCATCGATACAGAAGTTGATAAAGACCAGCTTACCGCCCGGCACCAGCTCTTTTGCCCTGTGCAAGAGGATGGTCTGCCAGTCCTTTTTTGCCTGTACTGCGAACGCCTTCAACTCGGAACCCTTCGCCCCGACGGCGTGAATGTGGTCGGAAATGATACCCGGCTTCTCGCTGAGCCAGTGCAGCGCCGTCGAAGAAAACCCTAGGTCTATAGAATTGTCCGGAAAGGCCTGCCGGTAAAAGGATGTGCCCGACGCGAGGATAAAGACGTTATCGTAGTCTTTCAGATAGCTTTTAACGCCCAAAATCTCGTCTTCGCCATGAATCATCTCGAAGAGAGCCGAGAAATCGTTTTTCGGCAGATCGTTGTAGTTGACAACAATCGGGCGTTTGGGCGCTCTGGCCCGGACCATGCCTATGATGTTTCGGACCAGCTCGTACGAAGTCCCCCCATCGGCGGCACCGTAGTCGGCAATGGCAAACACCCTATCGCTATCTTCTATAAGCATCCCCTCGATAGCGGTCTCAACCAGGTCTAGGGCATCGCTTATGACCTGTTTTGTCCCGCGGTTCACCCTGCTGTAATAGCCACCGCCCTTCATATACACTGTTCCAGACGTTTTTGCAGCTCTTGATCCGGCCACTTCTGCCTCCATATTTCTACTGCGCTGGTACAGACCTCACGACCCTCGGTAAAGAGAGCCAACAGAAGGCGTTGAAAGGATAATATTCCAAACACCATGAAAGTGCATCTGGTCGATGGCACCTACGAGCTTTTCAGGGCCTATTTCGCCATGCCCCCACTCACCTCTCCCGACGGGCGGCCTGTAGGCGCGGTGCGGGGGCTGATACAAACCCTCCTGTTGCTGCTGCGACAAGAGGATGTTACCCACGTGGCCTGCGCCTTCGATCATGTCATCGAGTCCTTCCGAAACGATCTCTTTCCCGGCTACAAGACCGGGGCCGGTGTCCCCGAAGAGCTGTATAGCCAGTTCCACCTAGCAGAAGATGCCGCCTCCGCCCTGGGCATGGTGGTCTGGCCCATGGTGGAGTTCGAGGCCGATGACGCAATGGCCACCGCCGCCGCCAGGTGGCGTGACATAGACGATGTAGACCAGGTGGTTATCTGCTCTCCAGACAAAGACCTGGCCCAGATGGTCTCCGGCGACCGGGTTGTTTGCCTGGACAGGCGAAAGAATCTGGTCCTGGACGAGGCCGGCGTGCGGGACAAGTTCGGGGTCTCCCCCGGATCCATTCCCGACTACCTGGCCCTGGTAGGGGACTCGGCCGATCGCATTCCCGGCATTTCAGGGTGGGGGGCCAAGACCAGCGCACTGGTGTTGGAGCATTATGTCCATTTAGA
>JADFJI010000061.1:0-1413 GCA_022566235.1 Chloroflexota bacterium | reverse complement strand
CCGGACGACCTGGGATTGGTCGGAGATTCAGCGGATGGAATCCCAGGTATCCCAAAGTGGGGCGCCAAAACGGCCGGCCGCGTTCTTAGCCAATACAAACACCTCGAAGCGATTCCCAAAGACGCCACGGATTGGGAGGTCGAGGTCCGGGGCGCCAGGGCCAAGGCCGAAAGCCTCAGCGAACATCGAGACGACGCCCGTCTCTACAAGAGATTGGCCACCCTGAGGTTGGACGTGCCCCTGGAGGAGTCCCTGGACGACCTGGAGTGGCGCGGCGTTCATCCAGCCGCCTTTAAGAAGCTCTGCTCAGACTCAGGCTTTGAAAGGCTGTCACGGCTCCCTCATAGATGGGCAGGGGAGTAGGGTTACTGGTTAATGCCCCGCTGGAGCCCTCGGAGATAGGTGATGTGCCCCAGGTGCTGGCCGATCTCACATAGCAGATGTGACCACACCCAGCCGATTGTGCGTCCCCTACGTCGGGGGTGATCGCTGGGGGGCGTATAGGCGAAGTCATCGGGTTTGAGGGTATTTAGATAGGCCAGGCTTTCTACGTGGACCTCTCGATGGTATCGCCACAGCTCATCGATGGGCGGATTAAGAAAGGCGGCCAGGGCCTCGGGCCCGTATCCGTACCCCGTCTCCTCAACCGGAATCTTCCACTTTGCTGCCCAGTCCCCACGCTCGAAGGTCTGGGGACGCTTGAGGGCGTACTCGTTTACCCAGATGTCCTCAGCCCGGCTGATATGCCAGAACAGGAAGTTTATCGAGTTGGCGTCCTCGTTCGGGCGCCAGGTAAGCTCCTCGGGGGTGAGGCCCTCAAGGGTGCACTCCAACCCCTGCTCCAGCTCTTGAAAGGCCCCTTCTACCATCTGATTAGCGTCCAATGCCAGCCTCCATGACGAACAACGGCGTCCTTAGATACCCATTGTTGAGAATTGCTACCGGGTCCATCCGAATATATCCTCGCGGGTATGCAGTGTCAAACAGAGAGGTTAGAGAGCGCTTATTAGCTCCTTCGACCATCCCTTCGGTGGGACTCAGGACAGGCCTGGCCAGGAAGGGTGAGTAAATTAGGTTGGGGGTGTCCCCACAGCCTGCCTCAGAAACCCTCACCCCCGTAGTCCCCCTCTCCCTTAATAATGGAGAGGGGGATGAAAGTAAATCTGGTCCCGATACTCGGGACAGGCCCTCTCCAGAGTCCCGACGGGTCGGGACTCTGGACTCCTCCTTTCAGACATTATAAGACGAGTTCCCCGACCCCCAGGTCCCGACTCGTCCCGATACTCGGGGCTCGGCGTCGGGGCACTCCCCGTTTCGAGTAGCTTACTAAACGGCCTCGAGGTTATACTCTTCGACGAAGCGTTAACGTCAAGAGGGAATAGATGCTAGCAACCCAGCGCCGTGAGAGAATTC
>JADFJI010000060.1 GCA_022566235.1 Chloroflexota bacterium | reverse complement strand
CGGCCGTTCTCGCTCTGGGAAAATCGCCGCGCACGGCGCTGAAGTCAGGCGCCCCCGCAGCCGAACTCGATGACGCGCCCGCCATGGCCTTCGCCCCGGATGCCGCCACTGCCGTCGCTGTTAAGAACTGACGCCGGTTCATAAGTCTCCTCCCGCGGCTCCCGTTAGAAGGGCTGGGCGGCTGCTGCGCCACCTCCCGGCAGCGTAAGCCAGATCCGCCAAGGGCTCGCTCACCCCGCCGGGGTATCAGCGATCCTCGGGCGCCTGGGCAAATTGTACCGCTGAACCCGTCCTTGCCGCCGGGAAGAAATGCCGCGTCCGCCCCCAGCTCTGGGGTAGAATCGAAACACTCCGCGGCGCCGCCTGCTGACCCGGTGGCCGCGGATCGTGTGGCGAGCGAGGCCAAGAGCGCCATGCGCGGGAGAAGTTCATGCTCGACATCTCCGACGGGCGGCGCGTGCTGATCGCCGTGGGGATCCTGCTGGAGGGGCTCGTCCGACAGGATTTCGATCTCCCTGGCCCTTTGATTCTCTTCATGGGTCCGATTTAAATGCCAGTTCAAACCACCCTCACCCCGAAATTTCTTGTCGCATCGTGGACACTTAATCCTCGCCATTAACTTTCCCTTTCTCAGACGTTTTAGGGTCGGTTAACTTTGACCGAGAGTGTGTTCCTGCATCTCTCAGAGGTGGAAGGTCCGTAGGTGTACCGGAAGGATGAGCGCCAAAAGAATCCCCGGAGATCGACAATGGAGATCGTTCCATGGAAGGGCTTGTAGAAAGTCGCGGGTGAGAGCGGAGACTACTCGTGCAAAAACGAGTGCTGTCCGAGGATTGGGAATGGGGGATTAGCGAGACCTCAAAGAAGGTCTCAACATTTGGGTGTGGGAAAGTCAAGATTGGTGGAGCTGAGGGGACTCGAACCCCTGACCCCCTCAATGCCATTGAGGTGCTCTCCCAGCTGAGCTACAGCCCCACGAGGTGGGTAGTGAAGGAATAGACGATAGCAGACTGATAAGGCATTTTCAACCTGGCGGTCCTTGGTTCCACCGGGTCAGGGCCGTCTAAGACCTACGGCGCGGGCGTTCGTTTAGCGGCCCTGGAGCACCCTCTGCATGGTGAGGCCTATATCCGCGGGGCTGGGGGCGATCTCGGCGCCCGCGTCCCGCAGGGCTTCCACCTTCGCTTTAGCGGTGGCCGCCTCACCCGTAATGATGGCGCCAGCGTGGCCCATCCTCCGGCCCGGTGGGGCTGTCGCCCCACCGATGAAGGCCACAACGGGCTTTGTAACCTTCGTCTTGATGAAGGCCGCGGCCTCCTGCTCCCGGGTGCCGCCGATCTCGCCTATCATCACTATGGCTTCAGTATCGTCGTCCTCCTGGAACAGGCGCAGAATCCCGACGAAGTCGGTGCCGACGATAGGATCGCCACCGATGCCGACGCAGGTCGATTGGCCTATGCCCAGTTCCGTTAGCTGGGCAACCGCTTCGTAGGTGAGGGTGCCGCTCCGGGAGACGATGCCTACCCTGCCCGACTTGTGTATGTTTCCGGGCATTATCCCCACCTTGGCCTTGCTGCCTGGCGATATGGCCCCGGGGCAGTTGGGCCCGATCAACCTGACGGGCCTGTCCTTTAGATATCGGGCCACGGACACCATGTCCAGCACGGGGATTCCCTCGGTGATGGCGATGATCAGGGGGACACCCGCATCAGCGGACTCTAATATAGCGTCGGCGGCGAAGGGCGCAGGTACGAAGATCAGGGCCACATTGGCCCCGGTCTCGGCTACCGCCCTTTGAACCGAGTCGTACACCGGGACCCCTTCGACATCGGTACCACCCTTGCCCGGGGTCACCCCGGCCACCAGGTCCGTACCGTATTCCCTGCACCGCATGGCGTGAAAGCTGCCGTCTCTGCCGGTGATGCCCTGGACCAGGAGACGGGTGTTCTTGTCTACTAAAATGCTCATGATATCCCTAACTGGCTTGCCGGGCCGCTACCACCTTTTCGGCGGCGTCCTTCAGGTTTGATGCGAAGGAGATATCGAGGCCCGATTCCTCCAGGATCTTCCACCCCTCATCAACGTTGGTTCCTCTCATGCGGACCACCACGGGAATGTCTACTGCGACTTCCCTAGCCCCGGCCACGATTCCCCGGGCGGCCACATCGCAACGGAGTATGCCCCCGAAGATGTTCACCAGCACCCTCTTCACCTTGGGATCGGAAACCAGGAGCTTGAAGGCCTGGGAGATCTTCTCCTCGTTGGCCCCACCCCCTACGTCCAGGAAGTTGGCCGGCGATGCGCCCATGATCTTGATGATGTCCATGGTGGCCATGGCAAGCCCTGCACCGTTCACCATACACCCGACATCGCCGTCCAGCTTGATGTAGTTGATGTCATATTCTCTCGCCTTTACATCCAGGGGGTCTTCCTGGGAATCGTCACGAAGCTCCTGGAGCTCGGGATGCCGGAACAGGGCTTCGTCGTCGAAGTTCACCTTGGCGTCCAGGGCCAGCAGCTCGCCGTCTTCGGTCACAACCAGGGGATTGATCTCCACCAAGCTGCAACCCTTCTCCTGCATTAGCTTGCACAGACCCGAGATGATGGCCACGGCGGGCCTGACCTGCTTACCCTCCAGCCCGATGCCAGAGGCGAGTCTGCGCCCCTGAAATGGCTGGAAGCCGATGACGGGGTCTACGTACTCCTTGATGATCTTCTCCGGGGTAGTGGCGGCCACCTCCTCTATCTCCATGCCGCCCGCCTCACTGGCCATCACCACGGGCATCTGGGCCGAGCCATCGATGACTATGCCTAAATACAGCTCCTTCGGGGCCTGGACTGCCTTTTCGACCAGGACCTTATTCACTGGAGCCCCTTCGGCCGAGGTCTGGTGGGTGACCAGGCGGCTGCCCAGCATCTCGCCGGCTATCTTTTCAGCCTCCTCTGGGGAATCGGCCAGCCTGATGCCCCCGGCCTTGCCCCTTCCTCCCGCATGGACCTGGGCCTTGATCACCACCCTGCCCCCCACCTCTCTGGCAACCTCGGCCGCCTCCTGTGGCGTGCCCGCCACCCGGCCCGGGGGCACGGGGACCCTGTACTGGGCCAGCAGGGTCTTGGCCTGGTATTCGTGGATCTTCATCTCTTCTCCCGATTAGCTATTCGTGCTGTTCAACCGGCTTCCCCGGTACGTATACATCCACGGCATCTTCCCAGCCGGAATTCGATGAAAATGGTGTGTGGAAGGGTAGAATCAAGGGATTGGGCCTCCATGATAGCCGACGCTGAATTGCCTGTCCACCAGGGTTTCCCCTGGACCCATGTGCGGTGTCCCTCTCCCCGTGGTGGACGCGACGATATTGAGCCCTCGCCGAGGGTTGTCGAGAATGCCATCAAGTCAGCCGGATGGTACACCCCGGACCCTCGTGTGGCGCCCCTCTCCCCGTGGCGGATGCGATGGCATTGCATCTTCGTCAGGTGTTGTTAAGAACGTCGCCCGGGTCTGGGGTAACGGCCTACGCCATCTGGGGGACGCTACGGTCCTTGAGCAGGAGGACCGCAGAGGCCCCGATGACCGATAGCATCAGGGCCAGAACCCATGCCCAGTGATAGCCGCCGAAGCTATCGAATATCACACCACCGACAAAGGCCCCCAGCCCCCCCGACATTTGATGGACCATGTTTATGGAGCCGGTGAGGGATCCCAGATGCCTGGTCCCGAAGTGACGGGCCACGAATATCGGGGTCAATGGGGCCGTCATCAGAAAGGTGAATCCATAGAGAAGGGCGAAAATCATTATAGCCGGGGACGAGTCGGAGCCTATGATCAGGGAAAATACGGCTATCCGGAGCATAAAGCACAGCACCGTGGGTCTGGCCGGGCCGAAACGGTCCGAGAAATAGCCCGAGAGGAGAACACCTATCAGTCCCATAAGGCCCATGGTGGCCAGCAAATACCCCGCTACCACCGGGCTAATCCCCTGGTCTGTGGCAAAAGCCACGACGTGAGTCCCCACCAGCCAGTCTTGAAACCCGCATATCGCGTAGAAGAAGGCCAGCAGTATGAAGCTACGGGACCTCAGCGCCACACCCAGGGTGTAATGGCCATTACCCTCTATGGAGGGTTCGATGCGAGTTACAGAGGTATTCAGGTGATGGACTGTCAGCGAAGCATCATTGTGGCCCCGCCCCTGGGGCCGGGGGCGAAGGACTATAAGGATCAGGGGTAGTGTAGAGGCCAGGGTCGCGAGGGCCAGGACCTGGTAAGAGGGACGCCAGCCCCAGTCCAGCAAAACGGAGGCCAGGACTGAAACTACGACAAATTGTCCAATGGCGCTGCCGGCGATGGCTCCGCTGTTTGCCATGCCTCTGCCCCGGGCAAACCAGCGGCTGACCAGCACGGACACCAGGCCGATGGATGAGGCCCCGCTCCCAATGGCGAAGACCACACCGAACACGAGGAAGAGCTGCCACTTGGCCTCTACCCAGCCCGTCAGGCCCATTCCTACTGCTGCTGTAATTGTGGCGATAGACAAGACGGCGCGAAAGCCGTACCGGTCTGCCAGGCGGCCTGCAAAGGGCATGATCAGGGCGGAGAGAATCATGAAGACCGTCGCGACCAGGGAGAGGGAGGAACGGCTCCAGTGCAGGTCCTCTTGCATCGGCTTTAGCATGACACCAAAGGCCATCCTGCTGCCGCCATTGAAGAAGAGGATGGTAAAGGCTGTAGCCAGTATCGCCCAGCTATGGTTGGCTCTGTTTTTGCTTACCAAGGGCTTTCGCTGATACCGTTTCCCAATACGTCGCCCTTCTACACATCTGGTTAGGCGTTCAACACCATGTCCGGAAACTTTGGCTGGAGCCAGCCGCCCCGGGCCTCAGGTGTCTTAATCGGCCAGACCTTTAAGGGCCTGCAGCAGCTCCTTTGCCCTTGACTCCTCGTCGCCGGGGTGGAGTTCCTTGCAATCGTAGCCCAGCCTATCCCTGGCCAGGCCGTGGGCTTCGTCGGTGTAGGCCACGGTGCCGTCATCGTGAATCGCCTCGATGCCGAACCACTTGAGGGCCGCGGAGCCGATAATGGCGGCTTCCTTTTTCGACAGGTCGTCGGGCAACGCCAGTTCCGCACCCTTGGCCCCCAGGCGAGCTGGGTAGTCCCCTACCAGGCCCAGGGGCGCATTGACCGGCATGAAAGTGTTGGCATCGTTGAGTATGGCCAGGGCATTTTTCGCCGCCGAGGCCGCGGGAGTCGAGAAGAGCTGTGCCGCCTTGCCCACCTGGAAGAAACGGGTTGTGATGGCCTCTTCTATAAGGGGTACAGGATCGTATCTATTAGTGACATCATTCCCTGACACCATTACCTTCAGGTAGAAGGGGAGTTTTCTGGGCCCGTTGTGGAGGAAGGCGCTGCCCCCGGCCACGAAGTACAGTTTCACTTCGCTCAGGGGGACGCTTTCTCGCTGACTTATCATTCGGATGATCTGATAGGCGACGTGTTCGCAGTTGCCGGCGCCGCAGGCTATCCGGTATCCCCTGGCCCACAGGGTTGGGTTCACCACGTCGGCGGAGGAGACGTTCACCACGGGGGCCGATACACCCGACTGTCGTAAGGCCTTCATTAGCCTGGAGATCAATGTCAGGTGCAGGGGCAACTGGATGCCCAGGGACGCTGAGCCCAGGCCTTGGGGCACTAGCCGGGGAGAGAGGAGGGTTGTAGTGTTTATGATAACCCCGGGCCGGACCTCCTCCAGAACACGGGCCGTCCGGTCTACATCTTGAAGGTCGACTTCATGAAAAGAGAAGGCCTTACTGTGGCCGCTTATGGTGGCTCCGATGGCGGCCAGATCGGTCCTGTATCGGCCCCAGTCACCCCGGACGTCGGCGACGATGATGGAGTCCACCCCCGGGGAGCGGGCCAGGTATTCCAGTATCCATGCTCCAACCTCACCGAGGCCGAACAGCATTATTGATGGGGTCATGGGGCGAACCACCTCTCGTTTTGAAGCCTGGACGGCGAGGGCATCCTTCTGCTGGAGGTCACGCTATGGCGGAGGGGGTGGGATTCGAACCCACGAGGCTCATCACCTGCCGGTTTTCAAGACCGGTGCCTTAAACCGCTCGGCCACCCCTCCCAATGCACGAAGGACGACATGATAGCCGTTCAGACCGTTCGACACAACAGCGAAGCTGAGGCGATGGAGTTTATGATATGACGTCGAAGCCGGTGTAGGGCCGGAGCACCTCAGGCACCGCAACCGATCCGTCCCTCTGCTGATAGGTCTCCATGACGGCTATCATGACCCTGGGCAACGCCAGCCCCGAGCCGTTGAGGGTGTGCAGGAACTGAGGCCGGCCCCCCTCCTGGGGACGGTAGCGGATGTTGGCCCTGCGGGACTGGAAATCGGTGCAGTTGCTGCAGGAGCTTACCTCAAGCCACTCCTGGCAGCCCGGGGCCCATATCTCCAGGTCGTAAGACTTGGCCGAATTGAAGCCCAGGTCTCCGGTGCAGAGCTGCACCAGCCGATAGGCCAGCCCCAGGCCCTGGGCCACCTCCTCGGCATCCGAGACCAGCCTTTGGAGCTCATCTTCCGAGGTGTGGGGCTCGACAAACTTGTACATCTCCACCTTGTCGAACTGGTGGCCTCGCTTGATGCCCCGGGTGTCCCTACCAGCAGACATCTTCTCCCGCCGGAAGCAGGGGGTGTAGGCCACGTAGTTGATTGGGAGGGCGCCGGGGGGCAATATCTCGTCCCGGTGGAGGTTGGTCAGGGGGACCTCCGCGGTGGGGATGAACCACAGGTCGTCCTCGACATCGTGGTAGAGGTTGTCGCCGAACTTGGGCAGGTTGCCGCTGGCCACCATGGACTCTCTCTTGACCATGAAGGGTGGGTAGACCTCCTGGTAGCCGTGCTGCTGTACGTGGAGGTCTAACATCCAGGTGATGAGGGCCCGCTGGAGCCGGGCCCCGGGACCTTTGAGGACATAGAACCTGGAGCCCGAGATTTTAACCCCTCGTTCAAAGTCCAGGATGCCCAGGCTTTCGCCCAGCTCCCAGTGGGGCAGAGGGGTGAAGTCGAATGTCAGGGGCTCGCCGTGGGTCTTGATCAGCACGTTACCCGATTCGTCCTCTCCCACCGGCACGTCGTCCAGAGGGATGTTGGGAAAGGTCAGGAGCAGGTCGGTGAGGTCCGCGTCCACCTGCTTCAGATCGGTTTCCAGGGCCTTGATCCTGCTGCCCACCTCCCTCATCTCGGCGATGGTCTCGGGAGGCTTATCCTTCATCTTGGCCAGCTGTTTGCTCACCTCGTTGCGACGGGCACGCAGGGACTCGGATTCGGCGAGAAGGGTTCGACGGCGCTTGTCCAGGTCTAGGACACGGTCCAGGGGGGAGGGGTCCTCGCCCCTGCGGACCAGGGCCTGACGCACCATCTCGGGTTGCTCACGGATTAGCTGTATGGAGAGCATTGGTATCTATTTACAAAGCGCTTAATAACAGTTTCGACCATCCCCCTTTCCCCCTTCCCTTCGATAGACTCAGGACAGGCCTAGCCAGGAAGGGGGAAGAGATTTATAAGTGGGGGGACACCCCCCAGACCCCCGGCATCCTTCCAGTACTGCAAGGGCGAGCAGGGCGGGAACTTGATTGTTTTCCTTGAAAAGTTGATTGGATTTCGCGTTTTCTCTGCTTATCGGCCCTTGGGCATGCCTAAAGGCCCGGAACGCACTTGATTGATTTCTGGCGCTTCAAGGAACTCTTTTCCCCCACCCCAGATTCTTTGTCGTCCCGACAGGTCGGGACTCCTCAGAATGACAAGTTGGCTCATCGCCTAC
The DNA here is from genome assembly GCA_022566235.1 of Chloroflexota bacterium. GTDB lineage: Bacteria > Chloroflexota > Dehalococcoidia > Plut-88900 > Plut-88900 > JACZVB01. The sequence continues at coordinate 1,380 of JADFJI010000060.1, read as the reverse complement.
AGTATATGCGAGAAGGTGGTGTTGAGGTAGGGGAGGGTGTCGCTTTGGGATGGGACGATACACCCCCATCCATACGATAGACTCAGAGCAGGGGGCCAAAGCTCTGGCATGGTTGACCCTTCGGCCTTGCTCAGGACAGGCAAGCTCACCACGAACGGGGGGCAGAGCCCCTCTGCACTCCCCTTTTCGAGAAGTTTATTAAACGGCCTCCGGGATGGCGGGCCGGTGGATTGGGGTCTATCGACGGTCCCGAAGGCTAGTGTCGGGCCTTCAAGACGGTACGGGCGATCTGCTTTCGGCACTGAAGGTCGATATTCGCTGATGGGCCAGGTCGATATAGTCCTGGTTTACTTCGTAGGCCACGAACCTTCGCCCCGATTTCAGGGCCGCGAGGCAGGTGGCGCCGGCCCCGTCGAACGGGTCCAGGACAACCTCACCCCGGTAGCTGTAGAGCTGGATGAGCCGGTAGGGGAGCTCCACGGGAAAGGGGGCGGGGTGGCCGACCTTCCGGGCCGATTCCGCCGGGAAGCGCCAGACGCTCTTGGTGAACTCCAAAAACTCGTCCCGAGATATGGTGCTTTCCCTGGTTTCCGGCAGGGTCCTTTGGAAGGTGTCCTTGCAGAAGATAAGGATGTACTCGTGGGTGTCCCTCAGGGTGGGGTTGGAGGCCGAGCGCCAGCTTCCCCAGGCGGTGGATGCAGCGGAGCTGGCCCCCTTGTCCCAGATGACCTCGCCCCTCATGAGGAACCCGATCTCCTGGGCGTCCTCGATGATGTAGGAGTGGATGGGGATGTAGGGCTTTCGCCCCAGGTTGGCGACGTTGTAGCCGCGAAATGCGACGGCAGTAGGTCCGAAGCGGTCCCGAGAATTGGTGGCCATCGAGCGGTCCGAGATGGGATTGGCAGATGGGAATTCGTGCAGGCGCGTACAAGCCAGCCTATGTACATAATACTCGAAGCTCTGCCGTTAATCTTACCAGTCTTTCGGCCGCGAATTTCTCCAGCGCCGCAAGCCTTGCCGGCCATCCCCCCGGGGGCTAAAACGAACGGACAGGCCGGTTTATGTGACTCGCCGCCAACGGCAGGAATGATCATGCCATTGCCATGGAGCTGGCTTCGGCGGGGGCCCGCGTGGTCATTCACGCCCGAGCGAGTCGCGAAGCGGCCGAGCAAATCGCCACCTCGGTCCGCGCCCGGGGAGGGCAATCGGAGGTCATGTTATGTGATCTGGCCGATCCGGCCAACCACGCCCCACTCGTCGAGCGCGCCTGGCAGTGGCAGGGTTCGATCGACATCTGGGTCAACAATGCCGGGGCCGACGTGCTCACCGGCGAGGCGGCCGACTGGAGTTTCCAGCGCAAGCTCCAGGCGCTGTGGCAAG
>JADFJI010000059.1 GCA_022566235.1 Chloroflexota bacterium | reverse complement strand
GCCACATCCGCCGCCCTGGTTCATGTCCAGGTCACCGGCGATGGCATCCAGGTTCTCCAGCGTGGTGAACAGGTTCCCGCTGAGCATCACCGGGCGCAGCAGCTCCGCCACCTTGCCGTCGCGAATCATGTAGGCCTCCCGCGCGGAGAAGGTGAACATCTCCATGCTGGTCATGCCACCGTACCAGTTGCGGGCGTAGACGCCCTCCTTGACATCGGCGATCAGGTCCTGGAGGGTGCCGCTCCCCGGCTCGATGAGCGTGTTGGTCATACGCACAATGGGCGGGAAGCGGTAGCTGATGGCCCGGGCGTTCCCGGACGGCGTCTCTCCCATCTTGGCGGCGGTCTCCCGCGAGTGGAGCCGACCCACCAGCTCCCCCTCCCTGATGAGATACGTCCTGGTAGAGGGCACTCCCTCCTCGTCGTACTTATAGCTGCCCCTGAGCCCGGGGATCGCAGCCCCGTCCACGACGTTCAGGTGCCTGCCGCCGAATTTACGGCCCAGAAGCATGATCTCTTTGAGCTTGTCGTTCTCGTAAACATGGTCCGACTCCGACAGGTGGCCGAAGGCCTCGTGAATGAAGACTCCCGCCAGCACAGGGTCCAGTATCACCGGGTACTCGCCTCCCTTGACCCTGGGGGCCGCCAGCAGCTGGACCGCTTTTTCCGCTATCTCTCGGGCCTCCTGGTGACGATCCTGGACGACGCCGAAGTCGCCGTTGCTGCCCAGGCTTACCCCGGCCTGCTGCACCTGGGACCCATCCCTGGCGGTGGCTGAGAGACGCAGGGTCACGTCCACTTTCTGCTGCTCGATATAGCTGCCTTCGGAGCTGGCGAAGGTCACCTTCTTGTGGCTATCGCCGTAGCCTATGATGGTGGTCTGGATGCCCGGTACGCTCCACATGATCTCGTTGTACTGGTCCATCAGCTCCTTCTTCTGGGCCAGGGTGACGGAGCGGGGGTCCTTCTTTACGGCGATCGGGACCGTGTCGACGACGGGCTCGACTTCCGCCAGGGCACTGGCCTCGTGGCCGACAAGACGGGCCTGGTCTACGGCCATTCGGACCTTCCCTTGGAGGCCATCGATCCGGTTGAAGCTGACAAAGCCCCAACCCCCTTTGACCAGAGCCCGGACATTTCCCCCGAGACTGGTGGTAACGCCGATGTCCTCCAGGTCACGACCCCGGTAGATCAGGCGGGTGCTCTCCGCCTCCTCTATCCTGACTTCTACGTAGTCGGCCCCGTGCCCCTTGAGGGCCTGGGAAATCCTATCGCGCATGAAACTCCCCTGATATCGATACTAAGGCCGCGGGAGCAAGAGTATAGCAGATTGTGCATTCCAAAACCCTCGTGCTAGACTGGCGTCAATACCAAATCGCCACGAAATCAGATCGTCATCTACACAGCATCTATGTCCAGCCCCAAGGCTAAAGGTTCCAGGAGAAACAGGCGGAGGTCACCCCGTAAGGGGCGCACCTTCCGTCACATTCCCATCGATGAGCTGATGCGCCGGCTGGGCCCCCTCTACGGCCCGGCCCAGACCCCCCGCCCCTATGACCCAACCTCAGAGCTTATCTTCACCGTACTCTCCCAGCACACCTCGGACATCAACTCCTATCGGGCCTTCGCCACGCTGAGAGAGACCTTCCCCACCTGGGAGGATGTGTTGGACGCGGACGTGGACCGCCTGGCCGAGTCCATCCGCACGGGGGGGCTGGCCCGGATCAAGGCCCCCAGGCTCCAGGAGATACTCAAGGCCATCTGGACGCGAAACGGCTCCTGGGACCTCTCTTTTTTGAGAGAGATGCCCCTGCCCGAGGCCAAAACCTGGCTTCTGGAGCTTCCTGGTGTCGGGCCCAAGACGGCCGGGTGCGTGCTGCTCTTCTCCCTCGGGAGGCCGGCCATGGTAGTGGACACCCACGTCCACAGGGTCGCCAGGCGGCTGAACCTCATCGGGGCGAAGGCCTCCGCAGACGAGGCCCACGATATCCTGGAGGAGAAGATACCGCCGGAGGAGATCCTGGGGGCCCATGTATACCTGATCAGGCACGGCCGGGAGGTGTGCAAGGCCCTGAGGCCACTGTGCGGCGAGTGCATCCTGGAAGATGAGTGCCCCTCCAGCTTGATAGCCGGGAAAAGCAAGCGCGGGCCCAAGGCTACGGTGTGATCAAGTCGTGTAGAGCTAGCCTTCCGGAGGTGGAAGGGACATTACCTTCCTGAGGAACACCATCGTTCTTCCATGCTTCATTGGCTTCCTCCAGGCAGCAACGGACAACTATCGTCCTATCTAAATACATTGACTACTAACATCCCTTGTATTAGATTTGGGACGCTGATCGGCTTATCCCGTAGAACGCGGAATTCTGTTCGATAGGGGAGGACCAGATGGACTATCCAGTGATTCACAAGCCGGCGCTGGAAGATATGAAGGTCAAGCCCAACATACAGGACTACCACGAGTCGCAACGGGATTTTTCATGGGACCTGCTAAAGAAGGAGCTCGATGGGTTGGAGGGCGGAGGCCTGAACCTGGCCTATGAGGCCATAGATCGACACGTCAAGAAGGGCAAGGGCGACAAAGTGGCCTTCTACTGGGAAGGGGCCAAGGGAGAGGAAGAGGTCTACACCTTCGCCCAGTTCAAGGTCCAGTCGGACAAGTTCGCCAACGTTCTCCAGGGACTGGGGGTAGAAAAGGGAGACCGGGTCTTTATCTACATGGACCGGATACCGGAGCTGTATTTCGCCTTCTTCGGCATCCTGAAGGCCGGCGCCATCGCCGGGCCCCTCTTCTCCGCCTTCGGGCCCGACCCGGTGAAGGACCGACTGCTGGACAGCGGCGCCAGGGTGCTGGTCACCAGCCCCAACCTCCGCGCCAAAATCAGCGGCATACTGGGAGACCTGCCAGACCTGAAGCATGTCGTGGTGGTGAACAAGAACAACCGCCACCCCGAGGGGCTGCAACCGGGTGACGTTAGCTATGAGGAGGCGATGGCCGGGGCCTCGGAAGAGTTCACCATCGTCAGGACCACCGAAGAAGACTACGACATCATGCACTACACCTCGGGCACCACCGGCAAACCCAAGGGTGCGGCCCATGTCCACAGGGCCATCTACCAGCAGTATGCCACCGGCAAGTGGGTCCTGGACCTCCATGAGGACGACATCTACTGGTGTACCGCCGACCCGGGCTGGGTCACGGGCACTTCCTACGGGATGGTGGCGCCCTGGACCAACGGCATCACCCAGGTCATCTACGAGGGCGGGTTCGGCGCCGGCCCCTGGTACAGGGTCATGGAAAAATACAAGGTCACCGTCTGGTACACCGCCCCCACCGCCATCCGCATGCTTATGAAGGCCGGAGAGGATGTGGTCAAGCGCCACGACCTGAGCAGCCTGCGATATATGTGCAGCGTCGGCGAGCCCCTCAACCCCGAGGCGGTGGTCTGGGGCGTCCAGGCCTTCGGGATGCCATTCCATGACAACTGGTGGCAGACGGAGACGGGGGCCATACTCATAGCCAACTACCCTATCCAGGACGTAAAGCCGGGGTCGATGGGAAGGCCCACGCCCGGGATCACTGTCGGCATTCTGGACGATAACTACGAAGAGGTGCCCACAGGGGATGAAGGACACCTGGCCGTAAGGCCCGGCTGGCCATCCATGTTCAAGACCTATTGGGGCAACGAGGAGATGTACAACTCCAAGTTTCAGAATGGCTGGTATATCACTGGCGACAAGGCCCGGAAGGACGAGGAAGGGTATTTCTGGTTCGTGGGTCGGGCCGACGACGTAATCAACACCGCGGGCCACCTGGTGGGTCCCTTCGAGGTAGAGAGCGCCCTCCTCGAGCACCCTGCGGTGGCCGAGGCCGGGGTCATAGGTAAACCCGACCCGATCGCCATGGAGATAGTCAAGGCCTTCGTCGCCCTCAAAGACGGGTACGAGCCCTCGGACAAGCTCCGGCGGGAGCTGATGCGATTCGCCAGGAAGAAGCTATCATCATTCGTGGCCCCACGGGAGATCGACTTCATCGACTCGTTGCCCAAGACCCGCAGCGGCAAGATCATGCGCCGCCTGTTGAAGGCCCGGGAGCTGGGCCTGCCCGAAGGAGACACCTCTACCCTCGAAGACTAGGGATAGTTCCAAAAACCCTCACCCTCATTTCCTCCGACGACGGCCTATGGACAGGACGCGTGCCCACGTCCTGAAATGGAATACGAAATCGATCTTAATTCTGGAGGACTCCTGAAATTGATCTCCCTGGGCATCGACCCCAGCGGTTCGGAGCGCCGAAGAAGCGGCCTGGCCGTGCTCGATGACGACCTCAAGGTCTACACCTGGACCGCCATGACCAACGAGGAGATCTGTCGGGCCGCCCGAGAGGCCCGGCCCGACGTTGTCGCCATCGACTCCCCCCTCTCCTTGCCCAAGGGCCGCTGCTGCGCCCGGACCTCATGTCCCTGCGCCGTTCGCGGCATAGTGCGCGCCGCAGACAGGGCCGTGGCCAAGCTGGGCTACCACCCGTTCTGGACACTACTACCCTCCATGGTCAACCTCACCCTTCGCGGCATCAGTTTCAAGGAGCGAATGGAGGCCGAGGGCCTCAAGGTGATCGAGGTGTACCCCGGGGCGGCACAGGACCGCCTGGGGGTGCCCAGGAAGAAGGCTGGGGTCGATCTGCTGGAGGAGGCGCTGAGGGACCTGGGCATCCGTTTCCGGGACCCGGGGCGGAAGCGGGTACACGACGAGCTGGACGCCGTCACGGCGGCCTATGTGGGCATCTGCTACCTCCAGGGCAGGTACGAGGCCGCCGGCCCCTCCGACGAGATACAGATAATACTGCCGTTAAGCCTGAGGACCAGTTGATGCCAGCGCCCGTCAAGGGCCCAGAAGCAAAGTCGGTGGAGGCGATGTTCGCCCGCATCTCCAGACGCTACGATTTCCTGAACACGGCCATGACCCTGGGGATGCACCGCCGCTGGAAGCGGCAGACTGCTTCTATTGCTGCGGGTAAGGACCAGGGGCCGGCCCTGGACGTGGCCACGGGCACCGGGGACCTGGCCTTCCAGCTAGCGGGGCTTCCAGGGATCACCAGCGTCATCGGGGTGGACTTCTGCGCCGAGATGCTGGAGTTGGCAAGGGGCAAGCTCAAGAACAGGCAGGCATCCCGCCCTGTGACATTTCAGCTCGGGGACGCGTTGCGGCTGGGATTCCAGGACGACACCTTCGTGTGCGCCACCTCCGGGTTTGCGCTGCGAAACGTGGAGAGCATCGAAGGGTCGCTATCGGAGATGCAACGGGTAGTCAGGCCCGGGGGCCGTGTGGTGGTGCTGGAGCTTACGCCCCTGGTTGGCCGGTCCATCTTCACATCCCTGTTAAAGCTGTACTTAAACCACGGGGTGCCCCTTCTGGGACAGCTTCTGGCCGGAGACAGGAAGGCCTACACCTACCTACCCAACTCAGTGACCCGCTTTCCCAATGCCGACGAACTGACGGAGGTGTTTAGGGGTGTGGGGTTGACAGAGGTAGGCTATCGACGGATGAACCTGAGCACCGTAGCCATCCACTGGGGGACCAAACCCGGCTGATGTAGGTGCCCACCGAAACCAGTTGATGTTGATGCACGCCAAAACCGGCCTATAATGAAGCCGTGTTGCTGGCCGCATACACTTACATACCAGCGGACGAGAGATTACAGAAGAATGGTCACCGAACTTTCCATCGAGCGGCTAGAAGCCGAGGCCAACCGCACATCCCCACTGTCCATTCTGGCCGCTTTTATCATTGTGGCCGGTATAGCCCTGGTCATAGTTACCGCTATCTCCTGGGTGTTGCTGGCCGATAAGGCCCTGGACCTCTACTCCTATGACCTGGCGGTCAGGGACACGGCCCAGGCCGGCGACCAGGTTCTGGACACCCAGGCCACCCTGGAATCTTACCCCAGATGGCTGGCCTCACTACCCTTCCTGGGTATAGCCCTCATACTGGTTGGAATCGGAATCCTGCTGAGGACATTCGTGCGCAGGGTACGTCTTCGGATGGCAGTGACCGCCATAGCCCTGTCGTATTTAAGAGACCAGCGACCGGACTGAGCTAATCGAATCTGAGGCTCAACAGGACAGCCAGTGGCAACATGAAATCAGGAGAGGCCATGACCATACTCGAGAGCGCAGCGGATGCCATAGCCAGGCCAGCCGTCGGGTTCACCAGGCCTCAGGCCCTGGCCATGCGACTGTGGGCCCCCTTTATGATCATGGGGTTCATCATAGTAGTAAGCTCCTTCGTCATCGGCATAATCAACGGCATGGTTGCTGCGGACTACTTCGAGTTCTCCAGGGTAGAGCGGGAGGCAGCCGTCGCCGGCTCAGACCTCGTGGAGAAGAAGGTGTTTATCGAGTCGGTCTCCGCGTGGCTGCCGGAATTCAGGTTTTTGGGCATAGGCCTGATCCTGGCAGGCATCACCCTCCTGTTTACCACCATCCTTGGGGCGTTGAGAATCTCGGGGGCCACCGTGCAGCAGTCTCTTGGGGTTACCATCGTGTTGCCCAGGGCCCCGATTATCGCCCGGGTATTCCCCATCCTCCTGATAACTGGACTGGCCCTCCTGCTGGCGGCCCTGGCGCTGGGGATAGTGCAGGCGTTGATGACAGCCAGCTACTGGGACCACTCCATCGCCCTGGAACTCAATCCCGCGCCCCGGGGCTCGGACCTCTTGTCGGACCTGGGCACCATAGAGGCCATGGACCGCTGGCTTGAGCCCTTCAAGTTCGTGGGCACAGCCCTGATACTCTCCGCCATCGGCCTCAGCGCAGCTTCCACGGTATGGGTGTTGAGGTTCCAGAGCAGGAGGCTTCTGGACATCCTCTCAGGAAGGCCCTGATCTCCTCACACCTGGTCCAGCCGGTAAGCTCACAACCAAGGTCCAGGGCAAGATGGCATAAGCGACGGATCGGAAAGTTATTGCGATGCCAGCCAAGGGCGTGCAGTTCATCTTGACACCCCACAGCCACTCCACTATCATTGGCTTCGATTTTAGAACTGTTCTAATCATTTCTGGCTAAAACTCATATTCCCTCTGCCTAGGAAGGGGTTGGGCTGTTGAAAACCTCCCCTAAGCCCGCTCCCAGAAAAACGGTCTCCTCAAACGGTCGACTCAACGGCGACCCTTTTTCTGCTTCTCTCCAGCCCATCTTCTCCTTAATACGTCGCGCAGGAACCGTTCTGTCCGACCGGACATCTACCCTTCTTGCTTCCCACAGTCAGAACGGCAGAAGGCCGCCACAATCCCGGGAAAATAACCGGAAGAGGACGGGGTCAGGTCAGGTCTCTAAAGGAGAATCGGCCCCGGGGGACGCTAATGGTGATGTTCAGCCACCAGATTACGTCCAGACGCTTCTCTGGTGGATGCGCCGGGGGGCATCGGCCCTCTCGGCCCGCGGGCTACCCAACCTGATGCCCGAGATATTTGAAACCGTCCTTACCATGGCCCAGGGCAGGACGTCCCATCGCTTCCACCTGGCCATCCACTATGGGAGCTGGAAGAAACTGTTCAATATGTTGCTCATCGAAGCGCAGCTGACCCTGGGCCTCACTAAGGTCAGGGGATACCCTTTCGAGTGGGAGATCGACACTACCAACATCTGCCAGTTGAAGTGCCCCCTGTGTCACACGGGGCTTGACAACATCAACCGCATGAAGGGGACCATGCACTTCGACACCTTCAAGAAGACCATCGACGAGATAAAAGACACGGTGCTCTGGCTGAGCCTGTATAGCTGGGGCGAGCCGTTGCTGAACAAGCAGCTTCCCAGGTTCATCCAATATGCTCGCCAGTCCAACATCCCCACCATCATAAGCACTAATTTGAGCTTGAAGCTGACCCCCGAAAAAGTGGAGGGTCTGATAAAGTCGGGCCTGGACGTGATGATCATTTCCCTGGACGGGGTCACCCAGGAGGTCTATGAGAAATACAGGGTTCGCGGGAAGCTGGACCTGGTTCTGGAAAACATCCGCCTGATCATCGAAAAGAAGAAGGAGCTGAAGTCCAGCACCCCCTTCTTGGAATGGCAATTCATCGTGATGAAACAGAACGAACACCAGATCCCCGAGGCCCGTCAGATGGCCAGGGACCTGGGAGTAGACCAGATAATCTTCAAGCGAGTAGATTTCCCTCACGGCATCGGCACGGAAGAGATGGCCCAAAAGTGGCTTCCGGTCAAAACGGCGGAGTTCAGGAGGGAGTCCCCCCTGTCCAAACCCTACCATGAGAATGGGCCAAAGTGTTGGAAGCTGTGGAGGAGCGGGGTGATAAACTGGGATGGCGGCTATGCCCCCTGCTGCTACCTAACCGACGCCAAGCACGACTTCGGCAACGTCAATGACAACACCATCAAGGAGATATGGAACAACACCCAATACAGGACGGCGCGTAATATGTTCATGAGCGGGAAGATGCCGCAGGTAGAGGTAGGCTGCCTGACCTGTGACGTCTACCTGGAAAGCCCCAACGGACTCAAACACTCGGGGGCTATCCTCCAGATGTTCCGCCGCAACACTAAGGAAGAGGCAAAGATAGGAAAGTAGCTGCTTAGCGTCCTGGGGAGTCCAACAAGACCCAGGCCCCAGGGTCGGAAAGGCAGGAGCTTGCCTGGCGACGCAAGTCCGACATTCGGCAATCGAGTATAATTCAAACAGTAGTTCGGACATTCAGAACCCAGGCCTTCGCCCCCAACCGATAGCTGCGACCGAACCATGCATACGAACCCGAGCGGACAGCACATAACCCGGCATCTTAAGAGAGCCTACATATCTGTAGGCAGTCGGAGGGTCCTCAAAGAAGCGTCCCTGCTGACGTTTGCCTATTTCCTTTACATGATCACCAGGAAGCTGGTGTTCGAGAATGTGGAGGCGGTGGCCACGGCAAACGCCCTGAAGCTCGTCTCCCTTGAGAACTCCCTGGGGTTTTTCTGGGAGTTGCACCTGCAGAGATGGCTGTTGGATGGCGCCCATCAGGTTATCGTCTTCTTCAACTGGAGCTACATACTGACCTTCTTCCCCATAATAATCCCCACCGGCATCATTTTGTACAAGATCAACCTAAAAAAGTACATCTATTACCGCAACATAATCCTCTTGAGCCTATTCATCGCGGTGGTGGTCTACGCGCTGTTTCCCCTGGCCCCGCCTCGGATGATAAGCGGCACGGGGATCGTCGACACCATCCAGTCCTTCGGCCCCACCCAGTACAACAGCCGGGAGGCCCAGTTC
>JADFJI010000058.1 GCA_022566235.1 Chloroflexota bacterium | reverse complement strand
GAACGGTTCTCGCACCACCGTTTCACCCGCACTAGCCTGCCCACTCCCCAGGGGCAGGTCCCACTTCACTGGGACCGTCCCTGGCGCCAGGGACGGTCCCTCCTTCCTTTCACCCAATGAAAAGAAGAGGTCACCAACCGCCCCAGAGGGGCAAGGAGATAGCTATGGGTATGCATTGCAGGTGTGTGTGGTGCCGGTGCACGTGTGTGTGGTGCCAGTACGCCCGGCCGTACCTCAGCCTCAAGTCGCGCTGCGACAAGCTCATCGCCCGGCTGCTGCATCACCTTACAGGTGTGTCTCAGTCTGACGAAGACATGAGGCTCTAGTCTTTCTCTCTCGCATCTTTCCCGCTTACCCGCGGGGAGGTCTGTCTTTCAGGCCGCCCCCGGGAATGGGGGCGGCTTTTTTTATTTCAAGCCGCTCTTGTCCGAGCAGGAGGTATGCGATGGAAACCGGAGACACGTTTCGGCTTCGAAACGATCACCAGATCATGACCTTGAGAACCGTCGACGATCTTCACGCGGAGGTCATCGACAACGGAACGACAACCTTCATCATCGGCGACGTCGTGGGCCCCGCGCGCGGCCGGCCAGACTCCCCGCGCGAGCCATAGAATGGCCCGCAGGATGGCCCTGGCGTCGAGAATCTCGCCGACGATCTCGAGGTAGCCATCCTCGCCCAGGTAGTTCAGCACGGCCCAGGCCGCCGCCACCCCGCCCCCTGACCGGGTCCCGGTGAAGGTGCTGGTGGAATAGTGGCCCCTGGCCCAATCGTCGAACTCGAAGCCGTGGTACTTGGCGTAATCGGCGTTGCGGAATAGCACGGTGGAAGCCCCCTTGGCGGCGTAGCCGTGCTTGTGCAGGTCCGCAGAAATCGACGTTACCCCCGGCACGCTGAAGTCGAAATCGGGGACCGGGTAGCCCAGTTCCCTCACCCAGTGGGCCAGGTAGCCGCCCACACAGGAGTCCACGTGAAGCCAGAGGCCCCGGGCCTGGGCAAGCTCTCCCAGCTTGGTGATGGGGTCGATGACGCCGTGGGGATACGCCGGAGCGGAGCCTACCAGTATGATGGTGTTTTCGGTGATGGCCTCTTCCATGGCGCCCACATCAGCCCTGAAGTCCGGGCCCTGGGGCACCCTTATCACCTTCAGGTCCAGGAAGTGGGCCGACTTGTTGAAGGCGGGATGGGCGGTGCGAGAGACAACTATCTCCGGCGTGCCCTTGGTGGGCCGGTTATCACGGGCCCAGTCCCGAGCGGCTTTCATAGCCAGAAATATGCTCTCCGTTCCCCCGGAGCTCATACTGCCCGTTACCGACTCATCGCCGTTGAGCAGCCCCGAGGCCATCTCCACCACCTCTCTCTCCAGCCGTTCAAGGCTTGGAAATGCGTGGAGGGCCACCATATTCTCGGAGAAGAACATGGAGTAGGCGTCCTTGGTCACCTGGAGGACATCCTCGTCGGCGAAGTAGACCATGCCGGACAGCCTGCCGTGTCGCCAGTCCACGTCCTTCTTCTGGGCCTGGGCTAGCTCTGCCTGGATCTCGGGCCAACCGATACCGGTCTTGGGGATCGATCTCCTCATGGCCTACCTCCTGGGGTTTAACGGTTAAGCACGGCAGTCCCTGATGGTTAACAGATCAAAATTGTTAAGCTCTTTTGCTCAATGCACGTAAACCCCGATGAGTGTGGACTGGCATTCGCGTAACAGTTGAACAAGTTTTAAAATGGGCGCCTCAATCGGAGAACTCTATACTTTGGATTTGTCCTCTTGGTCTCCCTCTGCAACTTAGACAAAGGTGCAGTTTCGCTTGCCTTCACTTCGTCGCGGGAAATAATAATTCTTTCCCCTGTGATAGGGTTTATTCCATAGCGGTGAAAATCATCGCCTTTGCCTGTTCGTTTCACCTTATAGCCGGCCATCCCTTGCATGCACTTGTACAACTCTTCTGCCCCTTTGCCGTCTCGTTTGTTTTCGAAAAGACGATCGCGCTTGATTTGCGGCGGCGACCTCTTTTTCCCTGTCAGCGGATCTCGTAGTGCGATGCGTCTCAGAAAATCTCTCATATGCTCCGTCTCAAGAAATGCTCGCTATGTTCTCATAGGGGAATCTCAAAGTGCCCAATAGTGACGAACTTGTTGAAGTTGAGATCGATGCGATATCCAAGCGAAATACTGATCGATCCTGATCAACACCTCCGTGTGCAGCAAGCCCGACTCCCACGGTTATACAGCTATCCCGCCTTGAGTCATGTTGCCGATGTCGGTGCTGGGGATTGGCTACCACTGAACGAACATCGGCATGACCACGTGGACGTATGTGGTGCCCTCTGCCGGGGCCTTAGCACCCCGAGGGGACAGAACGTTATCACCGCCAGGAGCCCACAGTAGCTAGGTGACTGCCTCCAGGCGGGATTCGTTCTGTATCGTTACTTTAGGATTGGTATTTGGCTCGGGAACGGGAAAGCCCTTCTCCTTAAGCAGGCTGATGTGCTCTTCCATCCCCCACTTAGCCTGATAAATGCAATCTTCCACCGAATGCCCGATTCCGGAAAAGCCTTCCAGGTCGGGGGAGTAGAAGCCGAAGAAAGTGGGGTCTTCTGTTGCTTCAATTATCAGCGAATACTTCAGGTCGATCATTGCTCTTTCCCTCTCCCTAGTCCGGCGGCCTTAAGTATCGCTACGCATGTTCCCCTCGGGACTTCCCGAGACCCGTGATAGTCGACTCTTATCAGTCTATTCTTACCGGGCTTACCGTAGTAGCGAATAGAACCCTTCTCTTTGACGATTCTAAACCCGGCTTGCTCCAACAACCTGACCAACTGGCTGAATTTCACTAGTGGGCTTTGCCCTGTGTCGTCACCACTGGACAAACATCGGCATGACCACGTGGACGTATGTGGTGCCCTCCGCCGGGGACATGGGCCTTAGCACCCCGGGGCTGGAGGGACTGCTGGTCTCCAGGGCTACCATCCCCTGGCCCAGCACGTTCAAGACATCGGAGAGATATTTGCTGTTGAAGGCGATCTTGGCCGGTTCTCCCTCCACCGTGGCGTCGATCTTGCCCTCGTCATCGCCGACCTCTTCGGAGCGGGCCGACACCGACAATGTGCCCACCCCGTCCTCTCCTTCACCCGCCGTCATTTGCAGACGCACAATGCCGCTTCCGTCCCTGGCGAAAATGGAGGCCGCCCGGGTCGCTCTGGCGAACTCAGACACATCTATGATGGCCCGGGTCGCGAAGTCCTTGGGGATCAGCTGGCCGTAGTTGGGAAAGGTGCCCTGAATAAGCTGGGACACGATTTCCGCATCCTTCAACCTGAAAAGCACCTGGGTCTTGCCCGCGTTGACCATAATCTTGATCGGCTCTTCCTGGCCGCTGGCGATACGGCTGACCTCGGAGAGCGTCTTGGCAGGAATGATTACCGAGGTATCCTCGGGAACGGCGCTGCCCAGTTTGGCCTCATGGACCGCCAGCCGGAAACCATCGGCGGCTGCCAGCAGCAGGGTGTCGCCCTTCAGCTCCAGCTGGACCCCTGTGAGCACCGGCCGCGAGTCCTCGGTAGCAGCGGCAAATGCTACGTTTTGAATGGCCATTTGGAGCACATCTGAGGCTATTTCAACCTCCAGGCCATCGCTTATGGTGGGGGTGGGGGGGAACTCCTCCGGGTCGGCTCCTGAGATGTTGGCCTCGAACCTGGCACACTTCACATTGAGGCTTCGGGAGCGAGCCGGGAGGCTCATCTCGACCTGCTCGCTGGGTAGAGAGCTGACAAACTCGGTAAGGAGCCTGGCCGGGACTGCGATGACCCCTTCCTCTTCCACCTTGGCGCCTATCCACGAGGTTATGGACAGCTCCAGGTTGGTGGCCGAGAGTTTAAGGCGCCCATTGTCCGTAGCAATCAGTACGTTATTGGTGATGGGCAGGGGCGTCCTGGAAGCCACCGCCCTTCCTACATCGCCCAGGCCTGCACTCAAGTTCTCTTGGAGACACGAAACCTTCATCTGTTTCTTCCACCTTTATCTTGGTCGCGTTAGTATACCTTAGAGAGAAAACCCGTCTCAAGAGAGATGATGAAGGTAAAACTTCGCCCTCTTACACATAGGGGGCAAGGGGGCGAGTTTAGTAAAGCCGCGCTTACGCTGGATAGACCAACTCTCCACCCACCGCTTGCCTCGACGGCTGGCGACTGACCCCTGCGCCCTTGGTCTTCCAGAAGATCTCAGCGATGTCCTGGACTGCGCTCAGCAGGTCCTCCGACGCCTTCAGGCTGATGCTTTGCCGCACACTCGAGGCCGCCCTCATGGCATTGGCGAACTTCTCGTGAAGGTCTGGATACTGCTCAATGTGATTCGGCTTGAAATAATCTCCCCATAGAATCCGCAACTCTTGCTTGCACAGCTCTGCGCTGCGATCCTTCTCAGCAACATAGCGGCCAAGCGATGCGACAGCAGCGGTCCGGTCCGCTTCGGACATGTCCGGGTTAGGCTTATCCATCGCCTCGATGAGTTGATTCATTCGGATGGTGCTAAGCGCGGCTATCTGAGCGGCGTGTGGATCGTAGATGCCGCATGGGATGTCACAGTGGGCGTGTCCCGTCTCTGCGGGCAACACTCTATTCAGGAGTCCAAAGGTGGTTTTCAGTAAGGACATTCTCCCCTCCTCGTAGCTAATTTGCGGGGTGAAGTGTACCATAAACCGGGCCTACGGGCAATCTGCACAGACCCGCCACCCGGGTAGAGCTCCGACAGATTTGCGATGTACACTGCTCTCACATGAGATCGATATTGGGCCTCTTATCCGTGTGTTTCCGGTTTCCCCTCGCCAGGCGGGTCAAAGTCCGGGGTTGGAGCATGTATCCCACTCTGTCGGCGGGAGAGTACCTGCTGTTCGGCCGTTTGGGCTTTCGCCGGAGACCGCCACAAAAGGGGGAAATAGTCCTGGCCAATCACCCGATGGACAGACGATTTCTGTTGATAAAGAGGGTATTGGCCGTGCCTGGGGAAGAGGTGGTGGCCCGGGATGGTGAAATTCTTGTCAACGGCCGACCCTGGGCCCCACCCTCAGCCCTCCCGGGTCCCGCCCCTGAAGAGTTCTCTCATTTGCTGGGACCGGACGAATACTTCCTCATGGGGGACAATCCCTCCCGCAGCACAGACAGCCGTCAGCTAGGCCCGTTCTCCAGGCATCAGATCAAGGCCAGGGCGTGGCTGGTTTACTGGCCTCTCTCCCGGTGGCGGATTATACACTTAGAGGACGTCTAACCCTGGCCCAGTAACGCTATGAAGTCCTCTCTTGGAGGGCTGAAAATGTCCAGGGCCAGGGCCTTGCCCCGGCTGGCCACCGCCCTGTGCTCAACGTTGGAGGGCACCAGATAGGCATCTCCCTTACTGATGGTCCTGGTCTCGCCGGCTATGGTCAGCTCGAACTCCCCCTCCAGCACCAAGCCCATCTGCTCGTGAGGATGGCTGTGCATCGGCACCTCGGCGCCATCCTCCAGTGTGATGAACACCATCATCACCTTCTCGCCCCACACGGGCTGAATCCAGGCCCCGGGAGCGATCTCCTTGGATTTCAAAGTAGCCGGGTCGTAAAAGGGCATGACACTCCTCCTGTATGATATCCCTGCTGCTGGTGGGCGAGGATAATCTTATCATTTCCGGGTAAGCAGAGGGTGTATAATCCGCCCAAGAAGGCAGCATACGGGTATTTGGGAGGACTCATGAAGTCACGCAGGATCATCTCAACCATCGACTCCCATACGGCGGGCCAGTGCACCAGGATGGTGACGGGAGGAATCCCGTCCATACCCGGCGATAGCATGGCCGAGAAACAGCGGTACTTCGCCCAGAATCTGGACGACGTACGCAGGGTTCTGATGATGGAGCCCAGGGGCAGCGTCGGACTGGTGGGGGCCATCCTCACCGAGCCGGTCTCCCCGGGCAGCGACGTGGGTGTCATCTTCATCGATTCCCTGGGGTTCGAGGCGATGTGCGGTCATGGGACCATCGGGGTGGTTACCACCCTCATAGAGACGGGCCAGCTCCAGGCCAGAAAGCCCTTCACCGAGGTGCGGCTGGACACAGTGTCCGGTACCGTCCACGCTCGGGCCCTGATCGATGGGGATGGAGACGTGACGGAAGTGACCATCCGTAACGTGCCCTCCTTTGTCTATATGGCCGATGCCAGGATACAGTTCGAGGGGTCGACCATCGAGGCCGACATAGTGTTCGGTGGAAACTTTTACGCGTTGCTGCCTGTGTCCCGCCTGGGTCTGGAGCTTGCCCCCGACAATGTTCAACGGCTGGTGGAGAAGGGTATCGCCTTCCGAGACATCGCCAAGGAGCAGCTGGAGATCAGACATCCCACGGAGCCCAGCATCACCACTCTCCACGGCGTGGAGCTGTATGTCGATAACCCGGCCCCCGGGATCGACGCTCAGAACATCATGGCCTTCGCCCAGGGGGCCTACGACCGTTCTCCCTGCGGCACAGGCACCTCGGCCCGTCTGGCCCTGCTGCACTCGAAAGGGGAGATAGAGGTCGGGGAGGAGTTCGTCCATCAGAGCATTGTCGGGACCACCTTCCGAGCCCGTATCGTCGAGGAGACCAGCGTCGACGGGTACCCCGCCATCATTCCCGAGGTCACCGGCTCGGCCTACATAACCGGGACTCACCAGTTCTTCGTCGACAGCCGGGACCCCCTCAAAGAGGGTTTCATCCTGGGGTGATGGTGCTCATGCTCTAACGGCCTTTGGCCATAGAGCACTTTCAGTAAGTTCGAATCCGGCTAGGCCCCCCCGCGCGGAGGAAGCTACGAACTTTCGTGGTCGTCACCATTGTCGAGATCCTGCGCTACATTCGTAAGAAACCAGAGCCCCGCGTGCAATACCCTTTTGTTTGGGACATGGCCATGCTCCTAGCAGATCAGGCAAAAGGTCGTAACCCGGAGCTAGCTGATGTGCCCATTTTGGGCATCAATCACACTTTGTCCCATGACCTGACTAAGTCCGCGAGCTTCGCAAATAGACGCTTGAAGTTCTCTGATGCCTCAGAGGGAAGATCTGACGCTACTTTGCTACGGAGGTCGTCGCGGATGAGTTTTGCAGGCCTTCCTTTGTTGAAACCCTTAACACCGCTGCCTTTGAGGGCAGCTTCGATGCGCTGGACAAGCTGGGGCTGCTTACGAGACTGCAAGCTCAGTTTTGTTTCCCCTAACTCCTTTCGGTAGGCATTGTTTACGTAAGGTAGATAGAACTCTTCTGTGAACATGTCCTCCAAGGTCGCCTTCGACCGAGGTTCCGCGAAGAAGTCGCCTACTTTGAGGATGTGAATCTGCTTGCTTCGGTATTTGGCCAGCCACTTCTTAATCAAAGCCTCCTCAGCGGTCTCGCCAGCCTTATCACTATCGAAGAGTACAACTACATTCAAATCCTGACCATACATATATGTTGCAAGGTACGCGGCTTCAGATGCCCCGCCAGCGGCTGTAACCTGAAGCCGGTCATCAAGCCCCAGTTTGCCAGCCCTCTTTGCTATTTCGCTCATCCCAACGATATGCCAGAAGTCATCAGAGCCTTCTACGACCAGATTGTACTTGGACACGAGCAGGCTCTGACTAGCTGACATCCCCATTTTCGCGAACAGGGAGAATCGTGCGTCCTCGTCAGCACTAAACAGGTCGTCGGTTACTATGGTTCCGCTTTCGTTCCTCTCTACGACGCGGATTCGCTCAGGCTTAGTGAGATCAATCATGAATGGCAGGTGTGTAGCGAAGATCAGCTGGTTTCCTTTGCAGTAAGCCTCAAGCCGGCGCAGCAAGTCGTCTTGCGCCTTCGGGTGGAGATGGAGTCCAGGCTCATCTAGCAGAAGGACGGCCCCTTGAAGCGACCCCTGAGTCTCATGAGCGAAGTGTAGATCAAAAGAGAAAAACCATTGGAATCCTTTGGACTCCTCTTCCAATGAAATCATTGCGGACTGGTCTGGGCTTCGTACGAAAGTCATGAAATGATACTGGTCAGCATGGAATTGAACGATATACTGTTCCTGTGACCATCTATCAGCCATTTCGCTCGTCAGTGTGATCGATGCGTCGTTAAGGTCCAGAGCACGTTGTTCCCTATCTTGTTGCTTTACCTTCGCTACTTGGTCGTCTAGGGAGAGTCCTGCCATTTCCATCAGGATGAGTACGGTTTCGTCTTCCTCTGTAAGCTGCTTGCTGTCCTTACGCTCCTTAAGTTGATTTAGAAATGTCGTGCCACGATATAGTCTATAGTCGTCCATGTAGACGAACACAGGTAGCATCTTGGTGACTTCTCTTTCTATCAACGATCCCAACGAGCTGCTAGGACATATCTCCAGCATCTGTTGGGCGGCCGCTCTGATAGCCTCCAGTGCAGCTTGATCTCTGACGGCATGTGGTTCCTCTCCGGATGCCGCCGAGATTAAACGCTTTTGTCCAGATTGAAGTAGCTTTCTTGTGGTCGGGAAATCAGCGATCCCCAACTTGACTGTTAGTTCTTCAATGTATCCAACTGCGGCTGCCCTAAAATCAGCGGAACACCCATCATGGACATGTTTCGCAAGCCGTTCGGCGTGGGCTCGTAGGTCCTGGGCAACTTTTTCATCAGGTTTGAAGGTGTCTGGAAACGTGAACGTACGGTGCCCATTGTACAAGCGAGAGATTTCCACGGACTCGGGCATAGGCGAACTGATCATCTCGACGAGTCTTTTGCGCTCGTCTTCCGTAAACACAAATCGCACACTGACAACAGTTGCCTCTTGGTGTCTTTCCTTTCGCCGCCCCCTGGGCCATTCTCTGTCTAAACTATAGGGATCGTTGTGATACGGGTTAAACTTGTGTAGTGCCCGAAGAAGCGCCGTCTTCCCCGCTTGGTTCTTCCCTACCAAGACGGTGAGGGGATCAATCTCAATCCATCCTGAGTCGTTCACTGATCGGTAGTTGAATACTCTGAAGGCTGTAAGCTTCATTTCTCCCCCTTCTACGGGCGGTTTCGACGCACCTCTATCATTGGTGTTCGTGCGCTGTTAACCACTATTGAGTAATGACAATTGACTCCCCGCGTAGGTTTCGAACCACAGGCCCGGTTAATTCGATGTGCAGGGTTTTCAGATGTCACCCTGAGTCCGCCTGCGCGGGAGAAGGGCCTGGGGCTGGGGAACGGGTCGATTTATCTGAACATATCTGCCGGAAATCAACCCCTCCCACCATCCTTCTCATACGGGGAAGATTCGGCCCGCTCAGCGCCCCCCTGCTATTCCAGCAGCGCATCCCAGGGGTTAACGAATTTTCGCACCGAAGCTGGCTGGTCCAGCATCGGCTCGATGGCGGCGGCCAGACGCTG
>JADFJI010000057.1:2643-9471 GCA_022566235.1 Chloroflexota bacterium | reverse complement strand
GTCTATGGGGAAAGGCAGGGGGTGTTGGTATACCAGGTCTGCTATGATGCGGCCCATGAAGGCGCTGCACAGGATACCGGGCAGGGTGACCGCGGTGAAGAGCCCTTCCCAACCGGGTATGGGGCCCAGGACGGTGATCCCGTCCGGGGGGTTGGGACGGGGGCCCGCAAGATGCTCCACCAGCTCCGCATCAGCTATGGAGGGCATGAGTCTAACGGCCCTCTCCATGATGCCGACACGGGCCGCCTCGGTGGGGGTGTTATCGAACAGGCCCGGTTCTGCGGTGGTGCCTGCGTATATCAGGCCGTTGGCGCGCTTGTGTAGGTAGATGGGCAGCTCCTCGTTGTCCACCGTTTCGTAGCTGGCAATCCAGTAGGGCCAGTACTCTTTTCCGGGATGTTTAAGGGTGAGTATCTCGCCCTTGAGCGGTTCTATCGGAAGGGGGAAGTCGGCCCACTTTTCCGCCTGTCGGGTCCAGGCCCCCATGGCCAGGACTACGCTGTCGCAGCCTATGAGGCCGTTGACAGTTTCGACACCTGTGACCCGGCCTCCTTTTTGCTGGAGACCTGTGGCCTCTCCGATGGCCACCTCCGCCCCCCGGGCCTCGGCCCCCTTGGCATAGGCCAGGGTAAGGCGATAGGCGTCCAGCTGTCCTGCGCCCTCGTCGATGAGACCGCCCAGTACGGAGGGGCCGAGTCTGGGCTCAAGGCGCATGATGTCCTCTGTGTCCACCATCACCAGTCCGGACTTGCCCGCCCATTCCTGCATATAGTCCAAGGTAGTCTGGGTCCTGGCGACTTCCAGCCAGGGCATCTCCCTCATCAGGATGTCCATCCCCGTCTCATCGGCGATCTGTGGCACTATCCACTTGAGGAAGTTTGTGGCCAGACGCATGAACCGGGCGTGCTCAGGCGGCTCCATCCAGTGAAGTGGTACGCCGAAGCCCCCGGCCCCGTGGCCTGAGGCGCCGCTTCCCAGGGCATCCCGCTCGACTATGATTACCCGGGCCCCCTCCTGGCTTAGAAAGTAGGCAGAGGCACAACCTACTATGCCACCACCTATTACGACTACGTCTGCGGTTCTATCCAATGCGGCTCCCCCAATAGGCTAGGTTGATCGGCCGGCTCTGCTGAGAACGGACGCCAGCTTCCCACCAACACACCCTCTGGTGTTTTTGCGCTGGAGAATACCCCCCAGACCTCTGTGCGTCAGGGCTAACCCGTTTCAGGCTTTTCCAGGAGTTTACACGGAGAGGGAGTACAGCCGCGCGCAGTTGTCCCAGAGGACCTTGCGTTTGGTCTCATCGCTCAGGGGCAGCTTCAAGAACTCTTGCGTGGCGAAGGGATACTTAGAATCGGGGTGAGGGTAATCGGTGGAGAAGATGAAGTTGTCGTTTCCGAGCCAATCTATGGCGTATTTGGCGGGCCCTTCATCGGGTTCGATAACCACATAGCATTGACGTTTGAAGTACTCGCTGGGCTTCATTGAGAGGTACTTGGAAGCCTGCTCGATACGGTGCTCATGATGCTCGTCCATACGCCAGAGCCAGAAGGGGATCCAGCCGGCATTGCACTCCAGATGGGCAACCTGCATCTCGGGGAACTTCTCCAGCACACCCCCGGCACACATGCACAGGCATGCGTACATCTGCTCGATAGGGTGGCAGGCCACGTGGCCCATGGTCCATATCTTGCTTGGCTCGTTGTAGAACCGGTCTGCGATGGCCTGGGGCAAATTGCACTTGAAGGTCTCGTGGAAGGTAATGGCCATGTTAAGGTTCTGGCACTCGGCCCAGAGAGGGTCGTAGGCGGGGTCGTGCCAGTTGCGGCCCCGGATGGGGTTGGGGTGCAGGTAGATGCCTACAAAGCCGAGCTCTTCCCTGGTGCGGCGGACCTCGACTATGGCGTCTTCGATATCAGCAACCAGTATCATGGCGATGCCCTTGAGTTTGGAGGAGTGGTCTTTGCAGAAGTCGGCCAGCCAGTTGTTATAGGCCCGGGCCACGGCGGCCGCGAATTTGGTGTCGGTGTAGTCCACGCCCGCCACCACCATGCCTCGGGAAGGGTAAAGGTTTCCTATGTCGATGCCCTCTACTTTCATGGCATTGACCTGGGAGACGGGGTCGAACCTGCGCTCGATGCCTTCCTGGATATATTCGTTGTCCTTCTTATGGGTGATGTCCAGTCGGTAGCGCTCCTCCTCGTGGGACTCCAGGTCCTGCTTCGCCAGGAAGGGCGCCAGGATGTCGCCCTCCAACGCGGTGTTCATATCGACGGGGTCCTGGTTGACGCCCACGGGGGCGCGCTCTTTATACTCGGGGTCGATATAGTTGAGGTACATGTCCCAGGGCTCGTTGACGTGCATGTCGCTGTCCATCACCTTAAAACCGTTTGTGCTCATTGAAGAGCTCCTTTCCCTTCGCTGCCGCGCCTTTTCGATGCCGCTTCAAAATCCCTCACCCTCCTTCGATCCTTCCCATACGGGAAGGGCTCAGGACAGGCCTGGCCAGGAAGTGGGAAGAAATTATAATGTGAGGGTATCACAACCTGCCTCAGAAATCCTCACCCCCTTGGCCCCCTCTCCCTTATTAATGGAGAGGGGGGTGAAAGTAAATCTGGTCCCGACTAGTCCCGAGCATCGGGAAAAGCTCCCCTCGACGGAGCACTTCGACAAGCTCAGGACAGACAGGACAGGCCCTGTGGACTCCTCCAGATAGAATTAAAACCACTTGCAGGCAGGCGCCGGCTCAGGCTGCGAGTCCGTATAGCCGGGCGCAGTTGTCCCACAGGACCTTCCGTTTCGCCTCGTCGCTCAGGGGCAGCTTCAAAAACGATTCGGTAGAGAACGGGTATTTGCCATCGGGGTGAGGGTAATCGGTGGAGAAGATGAAGTTGTCGTCTCCAATCCAGTCGAGGGCATACTTGGCCGGCTCCTCGTCGGGGTCTATGACCAGGTAGCACTGGCGTTTGAAATAGTCGCTGGGCTTCATAGAAAGGTACTTGGAGGCCTGTTCCTGGCGATGCTCATGGTGCTCATCCATACGCCAGAGCCAGAAGGGAAGCCAGCTGGCGTTGCACTCCAGGAAGGCCACTCGCATCTGGGGGAACTTCTCCAGCACACCCCCGGCACACATGCACAGACATGCGTACATCTGCTCGATAGGGTGGCAGGCCACGTGGCCCATGGTCCATATCCGGTCGGGCTCCTTGTAGAACCGATCTGCGATGGCCTGGGGAAGCCCACACTTGAAGGTTTCGTGGAAGGTGACGCCCATCCCCAGCTGCTGGCACTGGGCCCAGAGAGGATCGTAGGCGGGGTCGTGCCAGTTTCGACCTCGTATAGGGTTGGGGTGCAGATAGATGCCTACGAAACCCAGCTTCTCCCTTGCTCGGCGCGCCTCGACAACGGCCTCTTGGACTTCGGCCACAAGGACCATGGCGACGCCCTTCATCTTTGAGGAGTCCTCGCTGCAGAAGTCGGCCAGCCAGTCATTGTAGGCCCGGGCCACAGCAGCGGCGAATTTCCCGTCGGTGTAGTCGACCCCCGCTACCACCATACCCCGTGTTGGGTAGATCATGGACACATCTATGCCTTCGGTCTCCATCGCGTGAAGCTGCGATACGGGATCGAAGCTCCTTTCCACGGCCTCCTGAAGGTACTTTTGGGCCCGCTTTATCTCCAGGGGCTGGCGAGCCTGCTCTTCCTCGTTGGTCTTTTCGTCCGAATCGGCCAGAAAGTTGGCGATGAGCTTGCCTCCCATTGCCATGTTCATGGTCAGGGGGTCCTTGGTTGTTCCCACGGGGGCGCGCTCTTTATATTCGGGGTCGATGTAGTTGCGCCACAGGTCCCAGGGCTCGTAGACGTGCATGTCGCTGTCCATCACCTTGAAACCGTTTTTGCTCATCGGTGAACCCCCATTCGCAGGTATGGAATAGCCGTGGGCGATTGGGAATGATGGAGAAAGGCTTGACCCCGGCCAACGGGGATTATGATACTACCGGGGCAAAGGGCAAGGCAAACACGAGTTTGCAGACAAACCCCTCACAGGCCCCTCTTTAATTGCTGTTGGCCAGTATGCTTTTTACCTCTGCAACGACACCGTCCAAGGGGACCATTCTCGTCTCCATTGTCACCCGTTCGGTGAACTCAACGCTCCCGGACTTGAGGTTCCTTGGGCTTACGGTGAGGCGCACGGGCATTCCCAGCAGGTCGGCGTCATTAAACTTGACCCCCGGGGACTCGTCCCGGTCATCGTAAAGTACCTCCAACCCCTCGCCTTGAAGGGTGGAGTAGAGCTGGTCCGCGGCCGACTGGACGTCGGGCTTGTCCATGGAGAGGGCGCAGATGTGGACCTGGTAGGGGGCTATGGGAACGGGCCAGATGATCCCTTTGTCATCGTGGTTCTGCTCCATCGCCGCGGCCATCAGGCGCCCGACGCCGATGCCGTAGCAACCCATGACGATGGGTTGCTGCTTGCCCTGCGCGTCCAGGTAGTAGGCGCCGAAGACCTCGCTGAAAAAGGTGCCCAGCTTGAACACGTGGCCGACCTCGATACCCCGGGCAATGGACAACGGCTTGCCACACTGGGGGCAGCCTTGTCCCTCCTTGACCTCGGCGATATCGGCCATGACGTCGATACGGAAGTCCCGGGGGTAGTTGGCGTTCTTGAAGTGGGTATCGGGCTTGTTGGCCCCGACGACGAAGTTGGAACCGAGCTCGATAGAGTCGTCGGCTACCCGCTTGAGGTCGGTGATGCCTATGGGAGAGGCGGACCCAGCAACGAGGCCCGCGGCCTTCACCTCCTCATCGGTGGCAAGCCTCAGATCAGCGGCGCGCAGAAGGTTTTTCAGCTTCACCTCGTTGACCTCAAGGTCGCCCCGGAGCGTCACGAAAACCACCTGGCCGTCGGCGCTGTAAAAGACGGCCTTGAGGGTCTTAGCCTCGGGGACATCCAGGTAGTCGGCCAGCCCCTTGATGGTGTGAATGCCGGGGGTGGAGACCTCCTCAAGGGGGAGGGGGTCTTCCTTCTCCAGGGGCGGTTTGACCCCCGAGGCCCGCTCCAGGTTGGCGGCGAAGCCGCACCCCTGACACCTGACCACCCGGTCCTCGCCGCTCTCGGCGATCAGGATGAACTCGTGAGAGTCCTTACCCCCGATGGCGCCACTGTCCGCCTCCACGGCCAGGGCCGGCAGGCCGCAGCGTTTGTAGATGTTCTTATAGGCCTGGACCATCTTATCGTAGCTGACGTCCAGGCCTGCCTGGTCCAGGTCCATGCTGTACAGGTCCTTCATATCGAACTCCCGGACCCGCATAAGTCCGGCCCGGGGCCTGGCCTCGTCCCGAAGCTTCGTCTGAATCTGGTAAGGCAGGCGGGGGAGGTCCTTGTAGCTGTGGATGTGCTGTTTGGCCATCTGGGTGATGACCTCCTCGTGGGTGGGAGCGAGGCAAAGGGGCCGCTGTCTGCGGTCTTTCAGCTTGAAGAGGGTGTCGCCAAAGGCGGCGCTGCGGCCCGAGGCCTCCCACAGCTCCAGGGGTTGTAGGACCGGCATCCTGACCTCCTGGCCCCCGGCAGCGTCCATCTCCTCCCTGATGATCTGCTCGATGTTCCGCAGCACCCGCCAGGCCAGGGGCATGTAGCTGTACACCCCCGCGGATACCTGGTAGACCATCCCGGCTTTGAGCATGAGCCGGTGACTTACCGATTCGGCTTCCGCGGGCTCACTTCTCAGGGTCTTTCCGAACATCTGGGACAGCCGCATAAGCTACATCCTACCTGCTGGGGGATTATTTCGATGGACGAAGGGGATTTTCAGGGGCAATTGTAACATCTTCCGTATCGAGGGTTGTGTAGCGGGGGCTGGAAGTTAGACAGGGTGTTTTTTGAGAGGCGTCCCACAGGGGCACTTTATTGGGGAAATCCTGCAAGCGGGGCCTGTTCAAAGTGTCCGGGGCGGGCCCAAAAAGGGCCCGCCCCGGAGCGACGATAGGAGGGTCAATGGTCAGCGTTAGTCTGCGGCGATCTGCAATGCCTCCCGGCCATGGCCGTCGGATGACCGATACCGATCATCGACAAAGTCGGCCGGCAGGTATTCATCTTCCAGCCGCCTGAAACGCTCGAAGTTGCCCATGACGTGATGGCTCTCGGTGGGATGGCCCTCGGTCAACTCTTCCAGCCGCCACTGGGCATGGTGTTCGGTTTCCTGCAGGTCTTGCATAAAGTTCCATACGGAGTACATGGCTGCGTGGGCAGCACCGAGGGTGATGAATATGAACTTGTACCCCATCTGTCCCAGGTCCTTGAAGGTCACGCGGCTCTGGCTGGAGCCCCATTTTTGCGAAGAGGAGTAGTTGAAGGCCAGGGGCAGGTCCGGGCGCTCCGCTCTAACTGCGAGGGCGAACTTCTCGAACTCGTCTACGGCGTCGGGGCTGCCGAACTCGCACCAGACAAGGTCGACGCCCAGGTTAGCGTAGGTCTTCCCCCTAAGGATGGCCTCATCCATGCTGCCACCAACCGCGCCTCTGGCGTCGGTCCTGGCGATGATCACGAAATCGGGGTCCTGCCTCGCGGCCAGGGCCGCTCTGTACTTACCGACGGCCTCTTCTAAGGGTAGTATGTGTTTGCCTGCTATGTGCCCGCACCTCTTGGGGGCCCGCTGGTCCTCGATGTGGATGCCCGCTACCCCGGTCTTCTCGAACTTCTCCACGGTGCGCATGGTGATGAGGGCGTTGCCGTATCCATCATCGGCGTCGGCGATGACGGGCAGAGAGGTTGCACTGGCGATCTGCTCGGCCACGGTAACCATCTCGGTCATGGTGGGACAGCCCAGG
>JADFJI010000057.1:0-2633 GCA_022566235.1 Chloroflexota bacterium | reverse complement strand
TGCCGTAGGACCCCAGCTTCATCAGGACTCCGGCGTGCAGCATACTCACCCCCGTGGGAGCAGCCACGTGTCCGTCGGGCGACCAGGTGTGGAAGGGCCACAGGCCAGCCAACACCCCGAAGCCAACCATGAAGAGGGGGAATACCCATGTTTGGAACCCCACGCTGTAGCGGCCCTGTTCCGCCAGGTTGCCCAGCGTCTCAAGAGAGAAGGTGGGAAAGCCCAGGTCGGCCCGGGCCAGGATGGCATGGGAGGTGGAGTAGCCGCTCATATAGACGCACTTCAATCCCACCTTCTCTGCGATGCTGGCGTCCAGGGCGTTGTAAACGCCCGTGGTGTAGACGTAATCGTTCTCGGCCAGTAGCTGGCGGAACTCTCTGCCCTTGCTCATGTATCCCTTTCTACAGCTGTTAGATTGGATGCGACGCTACTTAGATGCTGACCCGGGAAAGTTTCCAATCAGGTGATTGAGTTGTGAAATACATCACATGTGAAAATATTAACACACGGTTTTTACACTGTCAATAGGGCCTCGATGGGAATTCTGGCATCTTTTAATGAGGCCGGGTAAGTGCCGGTTGCTTTGAGGGATGGCAAGGGGCTAATCTGCATTGTATAGAGCTATGGATAGCGGCTCGATGGCGGAGGAGTCGATGCTGAATATAGCCCATAGAGGCTTCACACAGAAGTTCCCCGGTAACACTGTGGAAGCCTTCGAGGCAGCCATAGGTCTGGGGGCCGACGCCCTGGAATGCGATGTTCAGGAGACGGCCGACGGCAGGTTCGTCGTTTTTCATGACGAGGAGATTGATGACAAGAGGCTGGGGGAGCTATCGGCCTCCCAAATCGGGGATATAACGCTGGAGGGAGGGTACAGGGTGCCGATGCTGGAGGAGGTGCTGGCCCTTTGCAGGCATCGGATAGGAATGGTGCTGGAGGTGAAGCGCCTGCGATCTCTTGATGGGCTGGTGAGGATACTGAGGGCCGAGGCAGACCCCGAGGAGGTGGGCCTGGGGTCTTTTGACGAGGGCCTGATGCTCGAGTTATCCCGCCTTGCGCCGGAGTTCAGGCGGGGGATCATCGTAGAATCCCCGCCCGAGGACCCGGTGGCGATGCTCAAGTCCTGTGGGTGCCAGGTCCTGGGCGTCCCCTTCCCCTATGCCGATGACAGGCTGGTAAAAGCGGTTCACCAGGCCGGTTGCCTGGTCTTCCTCTGGGGTTTTCGAGAGCCGGGCCAGATTAAAGGGGCCCTGGGCCTGGAGATAGACGGGATAGTATCGGACTTCCCAGACGTGGTGAAGGATGAGCTGGCGAGGCGGGGCTAGGGACCGGTATGATGAGGAACACCACCCTGCCCCTTCTTCTGTCATTCTGAGGAGTCCCGACCTCGACGTAGTCGGGAGGACTACGAAGAATCTGGAGTGGGGATCTAACCCTTCCTCCCTAGATTCTTCGCTTCGCTCAGAATGACATAAAACGGCGCAGAATGACATAGAGCGAAAATGAAGCGGGTTATTCGTTCACCCCTGAGCTCTTCGACTAGCTCCCTTCGACTGAGCTCAGGACAGACGGGACAGGCTTGCCTACGGATACGTGGATCGGGGCCTTTGGATTTAGGTGCCCCACCTATCTTTGACGTAGTCCTCGACCAGCTGGATGAAGTCCTGGGCGATGGTGGGGCCTTCGAGGAAGATCTTGCGCTGGCCGTCGACGAAGACGGGGGCCCGGGGCGACTCCCCGGTTCCCGGCAACGAGATGCCGATGTGTGCTACCCGGGACTCTCCGGGGCCGTTGACCACGCACCCCATGACGGCGACTTTTAGGACCTCCGCCCCCGAATACAGGGCCTTCCACTGGGGCATCTTGGAGTCCAGGTGGGCCTGGATGTCCCGGGCCAGCTCTCGGAATAGGGAAGAGGTGGTGCGGCCGCAGCCGGGGCAGGCGGTCACGGCTGGCCTGAAGGAGCGCAGCTGGAGGGCCTGCAGCACCTCCTGACAGAGGCGCACCTCTCGGGTCCGGTCGCCGCCGGGCTCGGGGGTCAGGCTTGACCTGATGGTATCGCCTATACCTTCGTAGAGCAGGGTGGAGAGGGCTGCGGTGGTGGCCACTATCCCTTTGGTCCCCATGCCCGCCTCGGTTAGGCCAAGATGAAGGGGGAAATCGCAGCGGCGGGAGATCTCGCGGTAGGCCTCCACCATCTGGGGCAGCCGGGACACCTTGCAGGAGATGATAATGCTGCTCTCGGGCAGGCCCAGGTCCACGGCGGCCTCGGCGCTGGCGATGGCGCTTTCCACCAGGGCCTGACGCTCGACCTCATCAGCGGAGAGGGGGTCCTGGCTGCGTGAGTTGGCGTCCATTCTCTGGGCCAGCACCTCCTGGTCAAGGCTGCCGGCGTTGACGCCTATACGCACCGGTTTGTCCAGGTCCCGGGCCACCTCTATGAAAGACCTGAAGTTCTCATCGTGGCGAGGGCCCTTGCCCACGTTCCCGGGGTTGATGCGAAACTTGGCCAGGGTCTCGGCGCAGTCTGGATGGGTACGCAGAAGCCGGTGGCCGATGAAGTGAAAGTCGCCGATCAGGGGCACGTCACAGCCCAGGGCATCGAGGCGGCTGCGTATCTCGGGCACGGCCCT
>JADFJI010000056.1 GCA_022566235.1 Chloroflexota bacterium | reverse complement strand
TCAGCTTGGGGCACTGTTCCATCAGCTCCCGTGTGAACTCCGATGTCGACAGAATATTGACCACACCATCGGCATCCCGGCACCGCTGCAGGAGCTCCTCGGCCGTGGCCGGCCTGTCCCGGTGGATGAGCACCTCCTCGGCAAGCTCGTTGGCATAGGCCTCAAGGCCGTCGCTTTTGATCGTGCCGATGCCGTCGTCGGGGACCACCAACAGCTTAAATTTGTCTACGGGGGACACGGCAAGCCTCCTTACAGGTGCAGGGTATGGGAATGACGCCCTCGATTATCGCGGCCCCCCTACTGGGGTGTCAACGTCGATTGGTCGAGAGTGTTCAATAGCACTTTCAATGGCCTATTTTGACGCCCGGTTGCCTTTGGCCTCTGGTCGCTGTCAGTCCTGGCCCAGACGCGACAACTGAGCCGTCCCACCGGGGATGCCGAATGTGTAACCAAACACAACGGTCTCATCCCTGATGGTGGCGGCCCAGCTCTGTTCTGTCGGTATAGCTACCTGGGCCCGATGAGGGCGTACAGATATTCGCTGCCGTTGCTCTTGTGATCGTCCCGTCTGATGAGATGGTCACTGAGCAG
Source organism: Chloroflexota bacterium (assembly GCA_022566235.1). Lineage (GTDB taxonomy): Bacteria > Chloroflexota > Dehalococcoidia > Plut-88900 > Plut-88900 > JACZVB01. Next base: position 9,007 of record JADFJI010000056.1, on the reverse strand, counting down.
TACGACGGGTCCCTGGTTCACTCCGCTCATCCAGTGCTCGAAGCCCGCACGCCTTACCGTCTTACTGAATAACCCCTTCACACTCATGGACTTCTCCTTTCTCTACACCCGATCGCCTTGCTTGCAGGTCGGGTGGCTGCCGTTCTCTACCATCTATTTTGGAGTGTGGCTATCATAATGTCCAGACATATTATATAATGTTGTATATTCGTTTTAGGAATACTATATAAGGAGAATAGGCGATGGAGCTAAGAGAGCTTAGAAGTTTCTGTGCAGCGGCAAAACTAAGGAGCATCTCGAAGGCTGCCGATAGCCTGGGGATAGGTCAGCCCACGGTCACGAAACAGATTAAGAGGTTGGAGGAAGAGCTGGGAAAGACGCTTTTCGACAGGATCAAACGACCCATTCAACTGACGCTTGCGGGGGCCAAGCTCCAGGAGCTGGCAAGCCCCCTGGTGGAAGGGATAGATGGCCTCGCAACCAGTACCTCTAAAGAGGAGGAAGAGGGCCCCATCAGCCTTGTGGCCACTCACGACATAATTCCCCACACCCTGCTGCGGGTAGTGAAGGCGTTCCTATCGAGATATCCCCATGTCCAGCTTCGCCTCCACTCCGACACCAGGCAGGAAGTGCTGCGAAAGGTGACAGACCTGGAAGTGGATATGGGGCTGATACCAGGGCCCGAGAGGGGCGAACAGTTCGAGTTTCAAGGGCTTTTCAGATACGAACGGGTCCTCATTACACCGCGTGGCCACCCCCTGCTGAAGACCCCCTTAACGTCCATTGAACAGATAGCCCGTTGGCCTCTGATCTTGATGGGGCAGAGAACGGCCACCCGTACGATGCTGGAAGCCGAGTTTCAACGGAAGGGCCTGTCTTACGAAATAATAGTGGAGCTGGACAGCATGGATATGATCAAACGATACGTATCGTTGGGGATGGGAATATCGGTGGGGCCCCATCTAGCTATAGACCCCCAGGACCGTCGGGAGCTGGGAATCGTCAGCCTGGCCACTCTTCTGCCCGTGGAGCAGGCCGGCATCCTTACTCTCAAGGGTAAGGCCATGTCTAATGCCGCCCGAAACTTCATTTCGGTAATGAGACAGACCCTTGGCAACCCCAGGCCCGGGGCCTAGCAACCCGATATGTGCGGTCTTTCCATGTCAACCCGACTTGTCGGGGTCTGGGGCCGGAAGGGGGCCTCCCACCCTTTCCACCATTCGAGCATCCCACACCATCCTTCCATACTGGAAGGACCGATCCTCCTCCCACAGAAGGGTCATTGCACGACACTTTTTAGAACTGAATAATTGGGCACTTAACAAACCTTTCGACCATCCCCCCTTCCCCCCCTTCCTGGCCAGGAAGGGGGGGAGTAAAGAATTGGGGGTGCACCCCCAAACCCCCTGCAGAGGGGCTGTGCCCCTCTGCACGCCGAGTTGCCTTGTAAATTTCTATTATCGTCCAAAACTGTCGTGTAGTACGCCCACACCGGGGGAGCAGGCCACCCGAGGGGAGCATTTTCGTAGGAATGGCGGCCAGCCTATGTGATGCGGAGGCGTCGGGTAATGAGCTCGTTCAGCGGCAAGGAACCTGGGCGGGAAGATGTGAGACAATAGCACCTATGGAAGAGCTAGACTTAGACCTCGATATCCCCTCTTACTCGCAGGCAGAGGGCAGCTTCTGGAAGCGCCGTTGGAAAGTCGTCGTGCCCATCCTTCTGTCCCTGGCGGGGCTGGTGGGCATAATGGCATGGGGAATGGTCAACAGCCAGGACCCGGTCACCAGTCAGAGCGGGATCACCCGGCCCGGGAAACAGGCCCCCGATTTCACCCTGGAGGCCTTTTCTGGAGAGCCCATCACCCTGTCCGATTACAGGGGAAGCCCCGTTATCGTCAACTTCTGGGCCTCCTGGTGTGGCCCCTGCCAGGTGGAGGCCGCTGTCCTGGAGCAGGGGTGGGAGAGGTTTAAGGACCAGGGCGTGGTGTTCCTAGGCGTCGACACCCGGGAGCCCGTAGTCGACGCCCGGGGGTTTATCGAGGATTTCGGCATAACCTATCCCAATGGCATGGACAGGACCGGCGTCGTCGCCATCGGATACGGGGTGGGAGGCATTCCCGTGACCTTCTTCGTCGACAAGGAGGGGGTGGTGGCCCGGAGGTTCGTCGGCGCGATACGGGAGTCCCAGCTGATCGTGTGGATCGAGGAGCTGCTGGCCGGGGCTACCCCCTCGGGCGATGTGGAGGGTGAAAACCTGGAGGACTATCGGGAGCTAGATAACCAGTAGACTCAACCTCCGTGTCGGCGAGCCAGTCACCCTCCATTCCTCTAAGTCCTTCCTCCTTCCTGTACTGGAGGGACGGTCTTACTCCATCGGGAGAGAAGGAGTGAGCGGAGGTCTGAGGGAGACCCTGAGACTCCGCATGGGGAGGGCGAGAAGCACCACGTTGTGTCAACGTTGATAAACAACGTCCTGGACAACCTGGACCTGGTTGCGATGCTGATCGCCTTCAACCTGATGACCTACCTCGCCCACAGAAGGGCCCGGGGCGAGGGGTCGGCCAGCCAGGGACTCCTTGACCTACCCCTCTGGATGGCGATGGGCGGGGTCGTGGGCGCCAGGCTCGCCTTTGTGGCCCCCGAGCTTCCCCAGTTCTTCCGGCACCCCCTGGACCTGGCCCGGATAAACGGGGGCATGTACTTCTATGGGGCCCTGCTCGGGACCATGGTCCCGGCGTGGTGGTCCTACAAGCGTGGACACCTGGACTTCTGGCGTTCCGCTGATCTGTATGCCCTTTATGCACCCCTGGCCATATCTGCATTCAGGTGGAGTTGCCTGCTGGTCAACCGGTGCTACGGGGACCTGGCCGACCCACCCCTGGGCATCCGGTTCCCGGGATTGAACCTGCCTCGTTACCCATCGGAGCTGTACGAGGCGTCCATTCTCATCGGCCTGTTCGGGGTTCTCATGGCTGTTCACTCCAGAAAAGGACGGGCCGGCACCACGTTCCTGGGTTTCCTCATCGGCTATCCTATCGTAAGGTCACTGGTGGACCTGACAAGGATCGATTTCGGCAGCCGCTGGGGGGCCTCGGACATCATGATCTCCTTGGGACTAGCGCTGGCGGCGATGGGCCTGCTCATCTACAGAAACCGTATCCGCAGGCCCGGGCCCGACGCCTGGAGTTCGGGCGGTGAGGTCGAAGCCTGGGCCGAGGCCCGGGACCGAAAGCTGAACGCTTGATGGGTTCAGGCGCACAGGCTAGAATAGGGCCTAAATAAGGAGGAAGGCCAGGGTGACAGAGCCCCTCGAAATAGCCCAGAGAGTCCTGGACAACGTAGAGAAGGTTATCATCGGCAAGAATCACGTGGTCAGGCTTGCCCTCATCTCCTTGATGTGCAGAGGCCACGTCCTGATCGATGATGTGCCGGGCGTCGGAAAGACGATGCTGGCCAAAAGTCTAGCAAAGTCGATAGGCTGCAGCTTCAAGCGGATCCAGTTCACCCCCGACCTGCTGCCCAGCGATATCACGGGCGTATCGATATACAATCAGAAGACCGGCGAGTTCGAGTTCCGGCCTGGGCCAATCGTCGCGCAGGTGGTGCTGGCCGATGAGATTAACAGGGCGACCCCAAAGACCCAGTCAGCCCTCCTGGAGAGCATGGAAGAAGCCCAGATCACAGTGGACGGGGTCTCTTACTCCCTCCCCCAACCTTTTCTGGTGATGGCCACCGAGAATCCGGTGGAGTACGAAGGCACCTTCCCACTACCCGAGGCCCAGCTGGACCGGTTCCTCATGCAGATCAGCCTGGGCTATCCTTCCGAAACTCAGGAGATCGAGATCATCGAGAAGCAGCAGTTCAGCCACCCCATCGACGCCCTCTCCTCGGTCAGCAACCCCGAGGAGATCATCACCCTCCAGAACGAGGTCAGGAAGGTCTTTGTGGACGGACATCTCAAGAGATACATTGTAGCCATAGTGAACTCAACCCGGAACGATCCGAACAACTATCTAGGGGCGTCGCCCCGGGGCTCCCTGGGCCTCTATCGCACCTCCCAGGCCAGGGCGTTTCTGGACGGTCGGGACTTCGTGCTGCCGGACGACATCAAGGCCCTGGCGGGGCCTGTTCTGGCACATCGGATCATCATCAATCCGGCCGTCCGCTCTAAAGATGTCACCGGCGGGACGGCGGTGTCCAGAGCACTGGACTCTCTGCCGGTGCCCGGGATCAAGGTCCACTAGACATCCCCTCCGATCCCATATGAGGGGCAACGTCTCTATGGAGGATATCCGTTGATTCGCGATTGGCGCCCCCATATAAAAGAAATGACGACCAGACTTCGGGTGGTGGTGGCCATGCTTCTTATCTTCACCTTCATGGCCGTCTCCACTAACTACGGCCTCTACTACCGGCTGACCTATATCCTCACCTTGGTCCTGGTCCTCAGCTATCTGTGGACCTGGGCCAATGGCCGCTGGATCGAGGTCTCGGTGGATAGGGATGTGGGATCCACCCGGGTTGGAGGTTGGCTGGAGGAGCGTATCTCCGTGACAAACCGTTCCAGGTTCGCGCCTGTGGGGTGGGTAGACCTGCACGAGACCTCCGACATGCCCGACCACGGGGGCGAGATGGTGATCAGCCTACCCAACAGCACCATCGCCAAGTGGACCTTCAAGACCAGATGTAAACAGAGGGGAAGGTTTTCCCTGGGGCCGGTTTCGGTGATAAGCGGAGACCCCCTGGGGCTGTTCAGAAAAAGCAGGTCCTTCGGGAAGGCCCAGTCATTCCTGGTCTATCCGGCGGTGATGGATCTACCCAACCTCCGACTCCTGTCCAGTGACCTTCCCGGCGATAACGCCTCCCGCCTGCATACCCATGCGGTAACCCCGGACGCGGCAGGGGTGAGGGAATACGCCCCTGGGGACAGTTTCAATAGTGTCCACTGGAAGACCACCGCCAGGATGGGCAAACTGATGGTCAAGGAGTTCGAGCAGGAGGAGTCCACCAAGATCTGGATCGTCCTGGACATGCAGGGCGATATCCACGCCGGGGTGGAAGAGGAGAGCACCGAAGAGTACGGGGTCACCACAGCGGCCTCCATAGCCGATAAGTACTTGCAGGCCGGGCTCTCGGTGGGCCTGATTGCTCACGGCGACGTGGCGATCAACCTTGGCCCCAAGCCGGGGATCAACCAGCGAGACCTGATCATGGAGGGCCTGGCGGAGATCCGGGCCAGGGGGGCTATGGCCCTGGGCCAGGTGCTGGGGGCCCATGAGCACGTTTTCAACCGCTATTGCACGGTGGTGGTGATCACCCCTTCTACCGATGAGTCGTGGCCGGGCTCCCTGCAACGGCTGGCCCAGAAGAGGGTACAGACTTCGGCTGTCCTGCTGGAGGCCCATACCTTCGGCGGGAACGGCAATCTGCTGCCCCTGGTCGGCTCCCTGGCCGCAGCACAGGTCCCCACCTGCCTGGTGAGTAAGGGTGATGAGCTAGGAGCAGCCCTCGATTTCGGGTACGCCCGCAAGACAGTCTAGCCAGGGACGCAGCGAACGGACAGACCCATGGCAACAGAAAACGAGACCTTAAAAATCTACCGGGAGGAGTTTGAGCCTCTGGGCGGCAGGCTACAGGCCCGATTCAGCCCCCGGGAGGGCTGGCTAACCGTCGGCCTGGTGCTCTTCCTGGTCCTCTCCGTGGTGTGGTCGGTGGAGATAGCGGGGTGGGTCGATAGCATGCCACCTTTAACCCCCATGGCCGTTGTCGGGGTGTTTGCGGGCATGCTGCTGGCCAAGGTCAAGAGGCGGAGCCTGCTTCTCCATCCCATCGGCCTGGCCCTGGTTTATCTACTGCTGATCTGGCAGACCCGGGACATGACGGTAGATGGCAATCTTTTTGCCAAGACCGACGACCTGATATCCCGATTTCAGACATGGTTCACCGCAGCCGAGTCGGGGGGCATCAGCGCTGATCCCCTGCCCTTCGTGACTGTCATGCTAATGGTGGTCTGGTTTATCAGCTACTTCTCCTCCTGGTTCGTGTTCCGCTCCATGAGGCTGTGGCCGGTCCTGATCCCCACTGCCGTTCCCCTGTTTCTCAACCTCCTCTACCTGCCCGATAAGTTCAACTTCTTCTTCTATATCTACATCCTAGCGGCCCTCCTTCTGGCAATGAGGATCTATTTCCTGAAGAGACGGGCCCAGTGGCAGGAGCAAGAGATCCCCTACTTTCGCAACGCCGCCTCTTCTTTCGCATTGATCGCGCTGATCCTGGGGTCTGCAGTGATATTTACAGCATGGGCGCTCCCCCGCACGAATTTTGCCCCCGACGTTCTGAGAAAGAACTGGGCCGTTCTCAGCATCCCGTGGAAGTCTATGGAGGCGGAACTGGGCCGGGTACTGGCCTTTCTGCCGGGAAAGACGCCGTACACCATTCACAAATTTGGGGGCGCATTCCCCTTCAGGGGGCCGGGCACGCTGGGGGGCCACGTGGCCATGACGGTCAGGTCCGACAAGGGTTACTATCTGAGAGCCGAAACCTTTGAGGTGTACACCCACGAGGGCTGGCTGACCGGGGACAGGACGTCTCTCACCGACGAGTTCTTGCCCGAAAATAATACGATTACGTATAGGGCAAGCCAGCTGGTAGACCAATCTGTGGACCTGGGAATCAGCACCGATGCCATCTTCGCAACCGGCATTCCCCTCTTCAGCACAGCAGGATTCGAGGTGGAGATAGCGCCGCCAATGACCTTTGAGATCAATCTGGATGGTGCGGGAGAAGAGGGGCTGCCGGAGGACCTGGTGTCCGTGGCCAAGGCCATCAGGGCCGAGCTCCAGAGAGGGTCATTGACTTTCACCGATACGGGGGCCCTTCGGGACATGCCCGAGGATACGGTGATCAAGGAGATAGTACGAAAGGGAAACAAGGCGGTGAAGGTGGTGCTGTCCAGACTGCCCCCTAATCCCCCGGACATCACGGCCCTGCGGCCCAACAACGATCTGAAGCCCTTCGATAGCTACGACGCCATCTCCTACGTATCCCTGGCCTCGGAAGAGGCGCTGCGTTTGGCCGGGACCGATTATCCGTCCTGGGTAACGGATCGCTATCTTCAGCTACCCGCGGATTTGCCCGCCAGGGTCGGGGGGCTGGGCCGTGGACTGGCCAGGACCGCGGATAACCCGTACGACATGGCAGTAGCCATCCGGAACTGGCTTCGCAAGATCCCCTTCTATACAACGGACGTGGAGCGGCTACCCCAGAACATAGATGGTGTGGACTACTTCCTGTTCGAGACCAAGAGGGGATACAGCAGCTACTTCGCCTCCGCCATGACGGTGATGCTCCGCTCCGCAGGTATACCCGCCCGCCTGGTGGTAGGCTACTCGACGGGAGATTGGGACGAGGAGCAGCAGGCCTATGTGGTGCCCAGCTCTAAGGCCCATCCCTGGCCCGAGGCGTACTTCCCCGAATACGGCTGGATACCTTTCGAGCCGACGCCACCCAAGGGGGTGCTGCCCCGGGGGAACTACATAGGGGTGGAGGGCCCGCCGCTGCCTCGGGAAATAGTGGAACTGTTCCAGGGCGGAGACCCTCCCGGTCAGGGAGATGCCAGAGGAGAGGTCTCATCGAGCGGGTTTTTCGGCTCGATGCCCCTTTGGGTATCGGTTCCCCTGGTGACGGTGCCGGTTTCCCTTCTACTGATCATCGTGCTGTTCCGGTTCTGGCTAGGCTACGGCCTGTCGGGCATGGACTACCGGAGCCAGGTCTACGGTCGCCTGTCCAGGCTCGGGTCCCTGGGGGGCTACGGCCCCTCGCCCAATCACACTCCCAGGGAATACACCCTGGCCCTGGCAATAGAGATGGATGCGGTGGAGGGTCACCTGGAGCGCCTGGGTGAGGCCTATGCTGTAAGCAGGTACAGCCCCTGGCCCCTCTCTCGGAAGGAGAGGCTGGACATTGAAGAGGCCTGGGGTTCCCTGCGCCGCCCCATGCTGTGGTGGGCCGTCAGGCACAGACTAGCTTTCTGGAGGCGTGGGAGATGAAATACACCGTATTCGAGACGAAATTGGGGTGGATGGGGGTCATCGGATCAGCGAAGGGGTTGAGGCGGATGACAATACCCCTACCATCTCCCGAAGAGGCCTTTAGGGACCTGGAGCCCGACCTGGGAGAGGCGGACCTGGACCCGGGTTTCTTCGGAGGGCTGGCCGGGCGAATGCAGCGCTTCTTCGACGTCGGAGAGGCCACCTTCTCGGATGAGTTCGATCTGCCAAGGGCCACCCCGTTCAAAAAGGCGGTCTGGGAGGCCACCCGCAGCATCCCCAGGGGCGAGACCCGCAGCTACGGCGACATCGCAGTACAGGTCGGCAGGCCCGGAGGTGCGAGGGCGGTGGGACAGGTCATGGCCTCCAACCCCATTGCGGTGCTGGTCCCATGCCACCGGGTTATAGCCAGCGACGGGGGACTGGGGGGCTACGGGGGCCACTTAGAGATTAAGAGGCGTCTCCTGACCCTAGAGGGCGCCATGAAGGGGATAAAAAGGTCCTGAGGACGGCTAAGTAACCCAGGCTTCCGCTCGTCCTTCGGCAGCCTCAGAGAGATATGGTAATTCTTGTAGCTGTAAAGTGGCTAAGTTACTCGGGATTATGGGCAAAGCCGTCTTGAAGATATGAAAAGGATTGAAGAAGCGAAAAAGCTGGCTTCTAGAATAAAGTGGGTGGCTTAAGCAACTAAGGAGAGAAAGGTGAGCAGGTTCATTAACTGGTATGTTGCGGAGCTCCTCAGGCAGATGGGCTGGCCTAGGTCGAAAGGCATGATTTTCAAAAAGAAATATGTCGACGCTCAGGTACTGGACGTAGCGGTCCAGCAGGCTCTACAGGTCGCCGTTGGATTGGGAGCAGGAAGGCCTCAATTAGGAGTCGCAGTTATAGCGGATACTTTCGCTAATAATCCTTGGACAAAGCAATCGACGGTTGAATTACTTCGAGACCTACTGGACAGG
>JADFJI010000055.1 GCA_022566235.1 Chloroflexota bacterium | reverse complement strand
TGCCATCGCCGTGGGCTATCATCGGATATCGCTGGTACTTGTACTCCTCAGGAAGCTCAGGACATCTCTCGGCGATCTCCTGGAAATACATTCCCGGTTTGAAGTGCTCTAACGACTCATAGATGAAATTGTAGGCGATTTTGTATGCTTCTTGCTGCTCCGCGTTTGGCTTCCCGGTGCCGCAGAGGTAAGTACGGGAGAAGTCAGCGAAGTAGCCCATGGGACCGGCCATGTCCGTGTCGTAGGCGACCAGCTCTCCGGGCATCACCATCCGATCCGTGGCCAGATGGGTCCATGGATTGGTATTCTCGCCGGTGGCTAGTAGACGAACGTCCATGTGCTCGCCGCCGCGTTTGATATTCTCATAGGTCATAATGGCGAAGAGCTCGTCCTCGGTAACCCCGGGCTTGATGGCATCTCTGACGGCGCAGATGGCTATGTCGGCTATAGCGCAAGCCTGGCGAATCAGGAATACTTCGTCCTCGGTCTTGATGGCCCGAGCCTTCTCCAGCGGCACTCGAGCATCGGCAATCTCTATCTTCTGCACTCGCAACGACTCCATCGAATAGAAATCCAGCTTGTCGACGCCCAATCGTTCCCCACCGAACCCCATCTGGGTCATCAGGCCCTTGACGTCGGCCCCCCATTTTCTGGCCGCGTCTTCGACGTTGCGGCCGCAGGGGAAAAAGTCCCACATCGTGCCCTTCTTCACTGCGTAGGAGCCGTCATCGGTCGTCGCACCCACGACCACCGGTTCTCCTTCTGCGGGCACCACCGAATATCCAAGGAACATCCTCATGGACGCGACGCCGGAAGACCTGTGGCCGGTGGCATAACGCATGTTGACCGGGTCGAACAGGAGCATGCCACCCAGATTTGCTTCAGCCATCTGTTTCTGCAATCGTGCCAGGCGCTCCTTCTTCAGCCGGGGAACGTCCACTCTGCTTTCGAAATCAACGGTCTGCTGTCCAAGCAGGTATCTCTTTTTCGCGGAGCTGGCCATTACTACCTCCCTAGATTGTTAACCTTAAACCTCTATCTTATTCCGGGCCAGCAGAATAATAGCATGTCCTCTGATTGACGGAGCCTACGGGAAGGCACCTCAGGAGATCATCCATGGCCGGACTGATACCCATACAGGAGTGTTTAACAACCTACCTATGCCTACACTCCAGGCCTTGATGAAGGTGTTGGATACTTTGGAGAGTACCGAGCAACTTGATGAGCTATTACGCCTGGCAACGGCCCCGGTGATTGAGGGTAAAGGCGGGACCTTTGACATCCCCGGTATGGTAGGACGGCCCAATCCTGGAAGCAACCCTAAAACCCATCACTTTGAGCACCTCATTAGCAGATGCTACAATCCCAGTTGTCATCAACAGCCACAGGAGGTGAAGCATGGGCCTTAGACACCCCAATCGAGAGGACCTGCTCGGAGCAGCCGCACGGAACAACCTGACCCTCAGCGAGGAGGAGATGGAGGGTTACCTTTCTCTCTCCTCAGCTACATTTAACTGGCTAGATATCCTTGACCAAATGCCCGTCGAAAACCCGCTTACCACAGGCGTGGTCCGGGACCCGGGCGTAAGGCCCCGGCCCGAAGACGATCCCTACAACGCCATAGTCCGGCGGTGCTCGATAAAAGGCCCGGGCAAAGGGAAACTGGCCGGTGTACGGGTCGGCCTCAAGGACAACATATCCATGGCTGGGGTCCCCATGACCTGTGGTTCCCGGCTCCTGTCCGCCTATGTGCCTCAGAGGGACGCCACAGTAGCAATCCGGCTTCTGAGCCAGGGAGCGGAGATCGTCGCCGTGTTGAACATGGACGACTTTGCCTGGTCCGGGGCCGGCGACACCAGTGCTTATGGTCCTATCCTTAATCCCCATAACAGAGAGCATCTGGACAGCGGCTCATCCAGCGGCTCGGCCGCAGCCCTCTACTACGACGACATCGATATGACCCTGGGTTGCGATCAGGGCGGCTCCATCAGGATGCCGGCGGCATGGTGCGGAGTTGTGGGGCTGATGCCCACCTTCGGCCTGGTGCCCTACACCGGCATCGTCTGCGGCGAGCCTGGTTTCGACCACGTCGGGCCCATGGCCCGCTCTACCCGCGAGGTCGCTCTGATGCTGGAGGTCATCGCTGGCAAGGACCCCCTGGACCCCAGACAGGACGAGGTGATAGCTGAGGGCTACGCCGACAATCTGGAAGAGGACGTCAGTGGGCTGCGAGTGGGGATAGTCCAAGAAGGGTTCGCCCAGAAAAGGTCCGACCCCCAGGTTGACGCCGCGGTCCGCAAGGCCATAGCCCATCTCTCCAAGATGGGGCTGGTGGTACAGGATGTATCCATCCCGGCCCACAATACCGCAATGGCCATCTACCACGGCGCCATGATCGAGGGAGCCGCCGCCCTGGTGCGGGCCCGGGGCCTCGGCTACCACTGGCAGGGGTTCTACGACACCGGACTAGGAGAGACCCTGGGCAGGGCCCTCAAGACCCAGGCCGACGACCTGCCCCCCGAGCTGAAGCTGACTATGCTCATCGGCACCTATCTGTCCGATTACTACCACGGCCGCGTATACTACAAGGCGCAGAACCTGCGCCCAGCCCTAAGGGCAAGCTACGACTCTGCTCTGGAGCGGTTCGATGTCCTGGCCATGCCCACCGTCTCCATTACCGCCTACAAATACAAACCCGACATTGACTGGAAGGCCAGGCTCTCCCGGGGCGCGGATTTCGGATACAACTGCTCTCCATTCGATGCCACGGGCCATCCCGGCATATCGGTCCCCTGCGGCAAGGTGGATGGGCTGCCCGTGGGCCTGATGCTCATAGCCAGGCACTTCCAGGAGTCGGTGCTGCTGAAGCTGGCCCACGCCTTCGAGCAAAGCGTAGATTGGGAGACGCTGTAGCGGCGTATGAGGATATCAAGCCCCGCGGGGTGCTACCCCAGCACACCCTCGGCCTCGAACACCTTGGCCAGCTCCGCGATGCCCTCCCCTATGACATCCTCGTCCAGGTGGGCGTAGGCCAGGCGCAGGTAGTTGGCCCCCTCACCCGAGGGCGAGAAGATGGGCCCCGGGCCGTAGCGAATGTCTTTGGCCTTGGCCTTACCCAGCAGGGCCGGAGTATCGGTCCCTTCGGGCAGCTTCACCCACAGGAACATGCCTCCGTCCGGACGAGAGGTTACCGCCCCAGGGCCGAAGTGCTCCCCCAGGGCCGCAAGCATCGTATCCCTCCTGGACTTGTAAACCCGGGTCAGCTCGGATATGTGCTCCTCGCGGCTCTCCCTTAGGTAGTGCAGTGCCGCCAGCACGGAAAATTGGCTGGGAGTCGCGCCCAGCTGGATCGTACCCACCCTCTCAATCACCTCCCGGGGCCCGGCGACCCATCCCAGGCGCATCCCCGGGCCTATGATCTTGGAGGAGCTTCCGCAGTACATCACGGAGCCGGAGTCGTCCAGGGAGTAGATCGACGGGGAGGCCTCGCCCTCGTACCTCAGGTCCACGTAGCAATCGTCCTCCAGGATTGGGATGCCGCTTCTCTGGGCCACAGAAAGTATATCCAGCCGGCGCTGAAGCCCCATATCTGTGCCTAACGGATTCTCGAAAGTGGGAACGGTGTAGATGAACTTGATGCGGGCGCCCCCGGCCCGCAGCTCCTCTATACGCTCTTCCAGCAGGTCGGGGCGCATCCCCTGGGAATCGGTGCCCACCCCGACTATATTGGCCTTGAATCGTCGCATCACCCGAATCGTCCCCATGTACAGGAACTCCTCGGTTATGAGGGTGTCACCCGGGTCCACGAACAGCTCAGTCAGCAGGACCAGGGCCTGCATAGACCCCGCGGTCAGGGTGATCTGATCCGGAGACAGCTTCATTCCCCGGCCTTGATCCAGAGTGCTCGCCAGCAGCTCCCTCATGGCCGGGTGTCCCTGGGGGTGAGGGTAATAGGCCAGGTCCCCGCCCTCTTCCTCCAGCGCCCTACCCAGGGCCTTGTGAAGGTCCGCCGAGGGAAAGGTGCCCGGGTCGGCGAAGGCGATGGCGAAGTCATATTTGAACCTCTGGGTCAACGGGTTGACCGTGTCCGGCCTGGGCGGCGTGTTCACGCCGAAAAGTCCATTGAAATCTACTCCACTGCCTGGCATCTTACACTCCTTTAGGAATTGCTCATCCAAAACCCCTAGCTCAGCTCTTCTCCTCCAGAGCCAGGCCTAGTACCCGGGTCTCAGGCCCTGTAGAGGGATACCCCTCGCTCCTCAATCCGGGGCTCTACCAGTGAGGGTTGAAAGAGGGTCCACCCCCCAATCCACCCGCTCGCCAGTAGAGCTGTGTAGCGCCCCTTTAATCACGCCCGCAGTAATCTGCCTCTCGATGATCTGTCTTTTGGCGGTCTCCCACTGGATTATAAAGGTGATCCTGGTGAGCAGGTCGCTGGCGTGCTCCACATCGATTATCACGAATCCCTTGAGCGCCTTGGACCGGTAGAACGCCTCCAGCAACCTTGCAGGATTCGTCTGTTCCGTTACCCAGGTCTTCTCCGTCAACCGGGCCATCCCTTCCCAGTCCCGGTCCCTCCAGGCCCTCGCGTATTCTGCTAGCGCCCGCTCAGCGGTGCCTGGCTCAAACTCGGCTGGCCCCTGGAACGATAATGTTAACGGCGTAACGGATAGCTGCAGGTCTCTCGTCTCGATCAGTACCATCTCTCTGACGCCATCCACCTCTACGACCAGCGGTCCCGATAGTTTTTGGCCCCTGAGCCCTACCGCAAATAAGACCGCCTCATTCTGGTCCCGAGGCTCGAAGGACACCGAGATTTCGTAGGGCCCCTCTCTAAACTCCTCTCTCCGGGGAGGGGGAATCCTTGCCTCGAATACACCCTGGGACACGGTGGCAAGGGTCTGGACCCCGATGTCAGGCTGGGTGTCGGATCTCCCCGAGACGTCAAAGCCGACAATTAGTCTTGTGCCGTCTGGAAGGTCGGTGGTGCCGGAAATTACCACATCGCCACTGTCAACTCGAACATGCGTCAGGACCAGAGTGGTGGCCGTCTCCTGGCCCTCACCTCCACATCCCACCAGGAAAATAAGGCTTGTCATCAGAAGCGCGCCAAGGATCAGTGGTCGGGGCACTGCTTTCTCTCCCCTGTGCATTTAAATCTGGTCTGGCCATAGGCCAGAAGCGACGATGCCCTGGCAGGCCAAGACCCTTCCCCCATCACCGCTTCCCTTACCGGCGACCAGTATAGCACTACCCTACCCGTGATCCAGGAAGCTTGAACTCATTATCAAATACGTTCCTCGCGATCCTGTTCAATAAGGACATGAAAGGAGAAGTCCACCCTTCCAGTACCGGACTGACGAAGGGAAGAGGAGTACAGAGACCCGACGGGTCGGGACCAGAAACTCTTACTTCCCCCTCTTCCTTGCTAAGGGAGAGGGGGATACAGGGGGAGAGGGTATGAAGACGAAACCGTTATCAAACACCATCCCCCCACTATTCTTGACTTTCCATTTTGGCATTTGTAGACTATCATCAACAAGTCAAAGCTGAATATGCACATCTCGGGGAGCTTGGTAAGCCAGGCTGAGAGGGTAGCCCCACCGATGCTACCGACCCCAAGGACCTGATCTGGGTAATGCCAGCGGAGGGACGGGTTTCGGAGCGTAAGGACCGCCTCCCTGGAGGCGGTTTTCTCTTGCAGGCGTCGGGGCCGTTGAGAGGGCAGAGGGAAGGAGAGCACTTTGAATACAAACGATTCCCTGGTAATAGGAGGGAAAGCATTCAAGTCTCGGCTTATCCTGGGCACTGGCAAATACAGAAACCACGATGAAATGAACGCATCTTACCAGGCCGCTGATACTGAGATCATCACAGTTGCCCTTCGGAGACTGGACCTGGACGATCCCACCAAGAAGACCCTGCTGGACTACATCGACTGGGCCAAATACACCATCCTGCCCAACACCGCCGGCGCCCGGAACGTAGACGAGGCAGTACGCACCGCCCGCCTGGCCCGGGCCATGGGCCTGTCCGACTGGGTGAAGCTGGAGGTCATACCCGACTCCAAGTACCTGCTGCCAGACCCTACGGGGACACTGGAAGCCGCCAAAATTCTGGTGGACGAAGGGTTTGTGGTACTCCCTTACATCAACGATGATCCGGTGCTGGCCAAGCAGCTGCAAGAGATAGGCACCGCGACGGTGATGCCCCTGGCCTCCCCCATCGGCTCGGGGCAGGGGATGGTCAACTTCGAGCAGATCAGGATCATCATAGAGCAGGCCACCGTCCCCGTCATCGTGGACGCCGGCATAGGCGCCCCCTCCGATGCGGCCCTTGCCATGGAGATGGGGGCCGACGCCTGCCTGGTCAACACGGCGGTGGCCCTGGCCGGCAATCCTCCCCTCATGGCCCAGGCCATGGCCCAGGCGGTGGAAGCGGGCAGGAAGGCGTTTCTGGCGGGCCGAATTCCCAAGAAGGCATACGCCTCCGCCAGCAGTCCCCTCGAAGGGGTGGTCCGCTAGCGAAACCCCGGGCTAGATAGCCAGCACAGCTGTCGCTCTGGCTCGTCCCGATACTCGGGACTTGCACGGGCCTGGGGGTGGCATGGCCCGTCGACCCCCCACGAACGGCGGTCGTTTCCCCCTGCAGGTCTTCACTACACGCTGAACTCGTTTTTTAGATGTATATGGCTTGGACTGGACCCTTGCCATAAGGGTCTGGGCAGACCACAATCGCTGCCGGACGGTTGCCAGGTCTACTACCGTAAATAAAGGAGTTCTTAAGGCCCACAGCCATTCCAGATAGGATGGCGAAGTGATATGATTATGCCCGCTCACTTGATTTGCAGCCGATAAGGCGAAAAACGCTTTTACATCGAGGTCCACATGACCAATTCATCGGAAGTGCTGATTGTGGGAGGCGGCATCATAGGCTGCTCCATCGCCTATCAGCTGTCTAAAGAGGGGGCCAAGGTCACCATCATCGAGCGGGAGTCCGTCGGAAGCCAGGCCTCGGGCGCAGCGACGGGCCTGCTGGTGGCCCTGGCCTCGGTAGAAACCCCGGGCCCCTTTCTTGAGCTAACCGAGGAGAGCTGCCGTCGCCACAAGCAGATCATTCCTGAGGTTGAGGAGCTCTCCGGCATCGATTCCCAGTACGGCGATTTCTCCTGGCTTGAGCTGGCCTTTACCGAGGAGGAAGAGAAGGACCTCAAGAGGGATCTGGGCTGGAAGCTAGACACCCCGGGCGTGTCCTGGTTCACCGATGAGGACATCCGTAAGATGGAACCCCGGACCACGCCCAAGGCCCGGTCCGGCCTCTACGTATCGGGCCAGGCCCAGGTCGACGCCTATCGCCTGACCCTGGCCTTCGCCGGGGCCGCCGAGGCCCTCGGCACCACCATCAGGTACGGGGACGTGACGGGTATAAAGACCCGTTCGGGCCGGATCACGGGTCTGGAGACCTCCCTGGGCGAGATATCGTCCGACAAGATCGTCTTTGCCATGGGCTCCTGGAGCAAGGGTATGGAAGACTGGATAGGAATACCTGTGCCGGTGGAGCCCATGAAGGGCCAGAGCATGCACCTGGAGGTGTCAGGCCCGCCCATACCGTGCATGATCCACCACATCTCCAGTTATGTGGCCCCCAAGCTGGGAGGAGTGGTCGTCGCCGGCACCTATGATGGCTTCATGGGCTACGATCTGACCATCCATGAGAAGGGTAAGGCCTCCATCCTGGCGTCGGTGGAGGAGGTTTGCCCCGGAGTACTGGACAGCCGTGTCGTCAATCATATCACCGGCCTGAGGCCCAGCACCCGGGACCTGCTTCCCATCCTGGGCGTGATACCGGGCCTGGAGGGCGGATACATAGCCACCGGGCACCGGCGCCTGGGTATTACCCTGAGCGCAATTACCGGCGAGCTGATCTCTCAACTCGTCCTTGGGAAGCCCACCAGACTCCCCCTCGACGCCTACCGGTTGGACCGGTTCGACGGAATGGAAGAGCAGCAATTCGACAGCTTCGATGCAGCTCACTGACCTGGGTGATCTGGTATTTGGGAGTCCTAGACCCGAAGGCAGCAGGTGAAGACCCGTGGTTACCCTGACGGTCAACGGCAAACAAAGAGAGATAATCGGCCCCATGGCCCTTATCGAGTTCCTGGAGGCCAACAAGATCGAGCCCCGGCTCATCGTCATCGAGTACAACGGCGAGATCATCAAGCGCGAGCGCTGGGATGAGATCGCCCTCAAATCCGGCGACAAGCTGGAGATAGTCCACATGGTAGCCGGCGGTTAACCGGGCATCTCCCCACGGAGGCTAGAGTGCCAAATTCTCCGGACGTAGTGGTAATAGGTGGAGGGATCATCGGCTGCTCCACCGCCTATCAGCTAGTTAAACGCGGGATGAAGGTCACCGTTATCGAGCGGGAATCCGTAGGGTGCGAGGCCTCGGGCGTCGCCACCGGAATGATATCGGTGATGTCCATCGAAGACCCCGGGCCCTTTCTGGACCTGGCCAGGGCCAGCTTCGAGCTTTACAAGACCCTGGCCCCAGAGCTTCGGGATGCCTCGGGCATCGATTTCTATTACGGTGAAGCGTCCTGGCTCGATCTCGCCTTCACCGAGGAGGAAGAGGAAGCCAACAGGAAGGCGATGTCCTGGAAGAAAGACCTGGTGCCCCGGGTCACATGGCTGAGCGACGACGACATTCGAAGGGTCGAGTCCCGAGTCTCGGCCCAGGCCCGCAGTGGCGTATTCTTCGAGGGGCTGGCCCAGGTCGACGCCTACCGCCTCACCCTGGCCTTCACCAAGGCAGCCGAGTCCCTGGGGGTCGTCATCAGATACGCCGAGGCCACGGGCCTGACCACCAGCGGGGACCGGATCTCGGGCGTGGCTACCTCTACCGGCGATGTCGGCTGCGATGCCGTGGTCCTGGCGATGGGCGCCTGGAGCGGTCTTATAGAGCCCTGGATCGGTATGCCCGTGCCGGTGGAGCCCCTCAAGGGCCAGATCCTGAAGCTGCGAGCCCCGGGCCCGCCCCTGGTCGGCAACCTCCACCTGGGGTCCTTCTACGTCACCCCCAAGCTGGACGGCTCCATACTGGCCGGGGGCTACGATAGCAAGGTGGGCTTCGACAAGAGGGCCAGGGACGAAGGCACCTACCGCATCCTGGGGGAGGTGGCCAGAATCTGCCCGCCCATGCAGGATGCCGTGCTGGTAGAAGAGAGCACCGGCCTCAGGCCCCTCACCCCCGATATGATCCCCATCCTCGGCCCTGTCCCCGGCCTGGAGGGCGCCTTCATCGCCACCGGCCACCAGCGAAAGGGCATAACCCTGGCGGCGATGACCGGCAAGGTGATGGCCCAGGTGGTATCGGGCCAGGACACCGAGCTTCCCATAGAGGCCTTTAGCCTGGCCCGTTTCGGCAACGGCGCCCGAATAAAAGGGGACGAATAAGCCCATACCGTTGTTCCCGAAAGCGGTTTGGCAGGCCGTTTATAAGCTTCTCTAAAAAGGGTGTGTCCCGACGCCGAGTCCCGAGTGTCGGGACGAGTCGGGACCGGGGGTTGTCCCGACATGTCGAGACCAAACCTAATTTCTTTCCCCCTCCTTTTCTGGAAGGGGGAAACAGGGGGATGGTTCGCCGGGCGGCAGTTCACGAGTGCGTCTCCAATACGGGGCAGACGTTATGACGCGGGTTTCCGCAGTCAGTTATTGGAACGGTGTGGGCGGGTGAGAAGGACAGGCCTCTTTTATAAT
>JADFJI010000054.1 GCA_022566235.1 Chloroflexota bacterium | reverse complement strand
GCATACGTAGTTGACCGCAATCACATCCGGTTCCTAATCGAAGCCGCAAAGTACGTGGCCCACCGTGAACGATCTGGCACGTTCCGATGGTGGGCCGATGAGAGGTGGAATGAGCTGCCCGTGCCCGAGGGCAGTCTGTACGCCTGGGAGCGAAAGTCGACCTATATACGGGAGCTGCCCATATTTCGGAACCTGCCCAAAGAGCCGTCGGCCCTCAGCGACATCCATGGGGCGAGGGTGCTGGCGATGCTGGGAGACTCGATAACCACAGACCACATATCACCCGCGGGCAGCATCGCAGCTAAAAGCCCCGCAGGCCAGTACCTCATAGACCATGAGGTGCCCGTGCAGGGTTTCAACTCTTACGGCTCCAGGCGGGGGAACCACGAGGTGATGATCCGGGGCACCTTCGCCAACATCAGGCTGAGAAATCAGCTTGCCCCGGGGACCGAGGGGGGATGGACCCTGCACCTGCCCGACGAGATGGAGATGACTATATACGACGCCGCAGAAGAGTACCGGAGGGAGGGGGTGCCGACCCTGGTCATCGCCGGCAAGGAGTACGGCTCGGGAAGCTCCCGGGATTGGGCTGCCAAAGGCCCCTACCTGCTTGGGGTTAAGGCTACTCTTGCCGAGAGCTACGAGCGGATCCACCGGAGCAACCTGGTAGGCATGGGAGTCCTGCCGTTACAGTTCAAACCCGGCGAAAACCCTCAGTCCCTGGGCCTGGAGGGGACGGAGACCTTCGACATCGATGGGATTGCCGAGGGCTTGGAAGTGGGCAAGGAGCTAAGGGTCACGGCCAGGAAAGTAGACGGCAGCACTATCACATTCAATGCCATCGCCCGCATAGACGTGCCCGTGGAGCTGGATTACTACCGCAACGGGGGCGTGCTCCAGTACGTCCTGCGTAGGCTGCTGAACGAGCCATAACGGTCACCTGGTTTATTGAGGCAAGAATTCCCGTTCGCCCTGGGCCTGTCGAAGGGCGAGCGGGCGATGAAGGGTAGCAGCCCTTTTTCCCACACGATCTGATGTAACTTACACCAAAGCCCCCCGCCGAAGGACTGAATGAGTCGTTATCGGCGGGGGGGGCTTTGTGATGTCGAATGTAGGTGCTGCCCTGATCAGCCGACGACGGGAGCGGCCTGCTCGGCCAGCGCCCCCACGCCCTGCATCAGGACTTCAAGCCTTGACCTCTGCTCTTCGGTGAGAGGCGTGAATGGGGCCCGGGGCACGCCCATGTCTACCCCCGCCATGGTAGTTGCGGCCTTGGCTGTGGCGGCGTAACCCTCGGTCTCGAAGAAGTGGTTCAGCCGGTAGAGGGGCTTCCAAATCTCCCGGGCCTTGAGCAAGTCGCGTTTCTCCACCACCAGCTCGTAGAGCTCCACGCACTGCCGGGGCGCGGCGTTGGCCACTCCCCATACGCAGCCCTTGGCCCCGTGGCTCAGGCCCGCGAAAGACCCGGTATCGGAGCCGTTGAAGATGATGAGACTGTCGCTCAACTCCTCGAGGATCTGCTGGAACTGGACCAGGTCTCCCGTCGAGTCCTTTAACATCTGGACGTTGGGGATCTGGGCCAGCCGGTGCAGCAACTCGGGCCTCAGGTTGATCTTGGAGTGGGCCGGTATGTTGTAGACCATGATGGGCAGGGGAACGGCGTCGCTTATTGCCGAGTAGTGGGCGATCAGCTCGTCGTCGCTGGGGACTTCGTAGAAAGGAGGCACGATCATCAAGGCGTCGCACCCCGCGCTTTCGGCGTGCCTGCTGAGCTCAATGACCTCCCAGGTGCTGCACGCACCCGTATGGGCCATGACCGGGACCCGTTTGTTCACCTGGTCCACGGTAATTTCAGTGACCCGCTTGCGCTCCTCGAAGCTGAGGGTGGCGAACTCGCCCGTGCCGCCGCAGGGGATGATGCCGTGGACGCCGCTGGCCAGTTGAAAGTCTACAAGTCGTCTGAGCGCGTCCTCCTGGATGCTCTGATCGGATGGAGAAAAGGGGGTACAGATGGGGGTGAAAATACCATGATACTTGCTCATTAGTTGTCTCCTTCCCTGGACTCCAGGGCTGTATACCCTGCCCGAGGCCCGGACCGGGTTTAAATAATCCTCCCGCTCCAGCAATCCTAGCAAACAAATAGGGCCGTAGCAAGCTGGAATTATCTCGTGCTAGAATGCGCCTCGAGGCTTCAGGCCTCATTAACAAATTCCCTTTTCAGGAGGAAAGTGATGCAGATAGAGAAGAAGCTGGAGGAGATGGGCCTGAGTTTACCGGTGTCATCGCAGCCCGTAGCAAACTACGTGTCGAGCGTCAGGGTAGGCAATATCCTTTACGTCTCCGGTCACATAGGTGACCTCAAGGTGACGCTGGGACAGTTAGGGAAGGACGTAACGGTGGAGCAGGGGTACGAGGCGGCCCGCAAGACGGCCCTTGTCCTACTGTCCGCGGTCAAGAGGGCCATCGGCGATCTGGACAAAGTGAAGCAGATCGTGAAGCTGCTGTGCATGGTGAACAGCGCGGTGGGGTTCAGTGATCAGCCTGCGGTCGCCAACGGCTGCTCTGATCTGCTGGTGAAGCTATACGGGGACCGGGGCCGCCACGCCCGATCGGCGATTGGATTCTCGGGGCTGCCCGGCAACGGCTGTATCGAGATAGAGATGATTGTGGAGGTGGAGGACTAGAAGCCCAATCTAATATCATTCTGCCTAAGACGCTGTTAAGTAAATAGACGAAAGTATACCGAGTTACGAAAGGGTCTCATGGCTCTACCTATTGCAAGGGTTGTTCTGTTTATTGGTCTGGTGCTTGTTCTCAGCACTTGCACGCAGGCATCGACCAAGTCTTCGTCACCTGTTTCGACGCTCCAGACACCCTTGTCCACCCCCGCGCCAATGGCACCAGTCATCGCTACACCCCTCCCCCCGCCGGAGCGACTGATCTACGTGCTGGACCCCAATGGCGGTGAGCTCCTCTCTCGCATTCTGGCCATTGATCCCGATATGCAGCGAGTAGCCTTCGGTATTCGGACGCGTTACCTTCCGTCTGTGACCTTCTCCCCCGACGGCCATCACCTGTATGTCATCGACACCTACTCGACACAGGTGACCAGAGGCGAGGAGCGGGACGTCTTCAGCGTCTACGATGCCCTGACGGGTAAACTGGTGGTAGACGATACGCCGGCTCCACCGGGTAGGGTGCTTTACAAAATCTTTCCCCTCGGCCAGCCCTTTCTATTCTTCTCCGACGACGGAAGCTCCCTCTACTTGATGCAATATGGGGACCCGGATGTGCATAAAACTCGTCTGGCGGTCTTGGACCCGGATACATTTCAGGTATTGAGAGAGGGCACATGGCCGTTGGCTTGCGGGCGCCCGGTGTGGGCGTTGGCGGACCGATGGATATGCGCTAGTACCACAGGCTCAATCGATTCCGGGTTCAGTGTGTTGCTCGATGCCGTTGACCCTCAAACCGGGGAGGTAGTCGACCACCTGTTAACGGTTGAAAACACAGATGCTGCCAGCTTGGCTCTATCCTCCGATGGCAAGCTGCTATACGTTGTTGGGCGAGACGCGGTAGTTACCGTGATTGATATGCCCAGTCGGACGGTTCTGGAGCGAGCGGAACTCGCGGTTAACGATGGCCGGGTGTTAACTTTCGAGAATATTGCGGGTATTGCTCATGTGCCGGATGGGAAGCGGCTGTACTTGGGCTTCGCCAATAAAAAAGGGCCCAACTACAATGGATTGGTAAATGAGATATGGGTCTATGACACAACCAACTGGGAGCGTGTTGCAAGAATGGAGACGCGCGATCCTGTCATGCACTTTGCGCTCAGTGTTGATGGCGATCAGCTCTATGCCGTCAGCCCCCAGGGACAGAGCCTAACGATTTATGACACCGACACATATTCGGAAATTGCCGTCCTGACTGACCTAGGTGGGACCCCGGCCAGGTTGCTCCTACCGCCGGCATCACCTTGATGGTAGGAGCAATATTCAGGTGATTAACTGCTAGTCCTTCAGGCCGTAGAGACGGACCACGTTATCGTGGACACAGGCCCTTCTGACCTCTTCGGGAAGCGCCTTGAAGGTTTCCTCAATGTTCTCCCGGGAGTTAGGCCAGGTCCCGTCCCTGTGGGGGTAGTCGGTGGACCACATGATGTTGTCCAGGTATCCCAGCTCCCACATGGCCTTGGTGCCCCAGTAGTCCTGTATGTAGCTGGCGTATACCTGCCGCTTGAAGTACTCCGAGGGAAGCAGGGAAAGCTTCAGGTCCGTGAGCCGGTTGTTGTAGGAGTAGTCCAGCCGCTCCAGGGTGTAGGGCAACCAGCCGATACCACTCTCCCCCAGCACCGCTCTCAGCTCGGGGTGTCGCTCCAGGATGCCGGATAAGATGAGGGAACAGAGGACCTCGTCGGCCCGGGAGGGCGCCAGGACCAGATTTACCGCAGCGGAGGTGGGGTGGTCCTCGTCGGAGAAGGTGGTGGAGATGTTGAAGGCGTGGAATGACACCGGTATGCGGGTTTCCTCGCCAGCGTCCCAAAGGCGCTCCCACTCGTCGCTCCAGAACGGCTCGCTCATGGTGGCTGGGGCGAACTCGGCCCCCCGGATGCCGATCTCTGCGAATCGCCTCAACTCAGTGGCCGCAACGGCACCATCTCGGTTGGGTATCTCTCCCAGGGGGACCAACCAGTTAGGGTCGTACTTCTGCCACTCGGCCACCCAATCGTTGTATGCCCGAAAGGTCACGGCCAGGGCCTCGTTGTCGGCGAAACTTCTATCGGTGCCGATGATGCCGTAAATCACCTCGGTGTCGATGCCGTCTCGCACCTGGTCGGCCTTACGCATCTCGTAGTCGGAGCAGCGCAGGTTGCCGGCGGTGAAGCCCTCTTTCTCCAGCAGCTCGCCCCGCTTGCCTCCGTTTAGCCCCGGCCCGTACCAGCCGGCCCTAACCATGGTCTGGCCGTTTACGGTCCAGAACTTTCCTTGTGGAGTCTCCTCCACGTGGGGCACCCGGTCCTTCCACTCGGCGGGGACCCTGGCCGTGAAGGCATCGTGGGGCAGCCACTGCAGGTCCAGGTGACTGTCTGCGGATATTATTCGGTATCCCATCCCGTTCACCCCCTTGGTTGTATTCCCGGGACCCGTGGAACAGGTCTGTGGCCTCAGGAGTCCATGTTACTCCACTGGTGGCTAAGGTCAAGGGGGAGAAGTGGATTATAGAATCCCCAGGCCCCGCGTGTTAGAATTCGGCCAATTGACTCCGGGAGGGGGGCACTGGAGGATTGGCTGACTCATCCTATTCCGCCGACAGGGTAAGGCATTTTACCGAATCGATAATTCGGGACATGACCCGGGTGAACAACAATCTGGGCGGGGTGAACATGGCCCAGGGTTTTCCCGACTTCGACCCGCCCGCGGCCCTGGTCAAGGCGGCCAAGGAAGCCCTGGATGGGGACTTCCACCAGTACGCCAACACCTGGGGGGCGGCATCCCTTCGCCAGGCCATCGCCGAGAAGTTCGAGTGGTACAACGGCCTCAGGCCCGAGCCCGACAAGCATATCACCGTGACCTGTGGAGGCACCGAGGCGATGATGGCCACCATGCTGGGGCTGGTGGAGCCGGGCGACGAGGTCATCATCTTCGAACCGTTCTACGAGAACTATGGCCCCGACACCCGAATTTCAGGAGGTCGGCCCGTTTTCGTTCCCTTGAAAAGGGTGGGCGACTCCTTCCGGTTCGACCCGGAGCAGCTGAGGAGCGCCTTTTCTCGCGATACCAAGGCCATCGTAATCACCACACCCCACAACCCGACGGGCAAGGTCTACTCCGAGGAGGAGCTCCAGGTTATAGCGGACCTGTGTATAGAGTTTGACGCCCTGGCCTTCGCCGACGAGCCTTACGAACACATCCTCTACGACGGCGTCAGGCACAAGAGCATCGCCTCACTGCCCGGCATGGAGGGCAGGACCGTGACCCTCAACAGCGTCTCCAAGACCTACAGCGTCACCGGCTGGCGCATCGGGTGGGCAATAGCCATGGACGAGGGGATCACGACGGCTATTCGCCGTGCCCATGACTTCCTCACCGTGGGTGCGGCGCATCCCCTCCAGGTGGCGGTGGCCGAGGGGATGACATTCCCTCAGACCTACTACCACGAGCTGGCCTCGGCCTACCAGGCCCGCAGAGACATGACCCTGTCTATTCTTGGCGAGGCCGGGTTCGACTTTGTGACCCCGGAGGGCGCCTACTACGTGATGACCGATTACCCCGATTGTGGATACGACGACGACCTGGAGTTCTCACTTTTCATGGCCGAGACCATAGGGGTCACACCCGTGCCTGGCAGGGCCTTCTACCACGACCCCGACATGGGCAGGCAGTACGTCCGTTTCGCCTTCCCCAAGAAACTGGAGACCCTGGAGATCGTAAGGGAGCGGATGAGAAAGATCAGCGAGTTCCGAAAATAACCCCCTGTCAATTGGTGCGAAAATGACCTGTCCATCGTGCCTGTCCTGAGCTTGACGAAGGGATTTCATTGAAGGGTGAGCGAGATATTGCGGAGCAGTAAAAGAGGTAACCGATGATTAATGAGGAGCGTCTAGTCCGTACCTTCTGTGACCTCGTTCGGATCGATAGCCCGTCGGATGAAGAGGAGGAGATGGCCCAGGAGCTTTCCAGGAGGCTTACGGCCCTGGGTTTCAGGCCCGAGAGGGACGCCCACGGCAATCTCATCGCCTCGGAGGACGGCGATAATCCTCTTCTCTTATCCGCCCATATGGACACCGTGGAGCCGGGGCGGGGAATCAAGCCCCGGGTGGAGGGAGACCGGGTGGTTTCCGACGGCACCACTATCCTGGGGGGCGATTGCAAGGCCGGGGTTGCAGCGATCCTCGAGGCCCTGGAGTCGATGAAGGAGGATAATACTCCACGACGCAGCGTGCAGCTTGCTTTCACACGTGGGGAGGAGATAGGGCTGGTGGGGGCCAGAAACATGGACTTCTCAATGATAAAGCCCACTGAGGCGGTAGTGTTCGATGGCAACGGGCCTGTGAACAAGCTTACCTCTGCCAGTCCCACCTACGTGAGCTTCGAGGTCAAGGTCACCGGTCGGTCGGCCCACGCCGGTGTGGAGCCCGAAAAAGGCCTCTCGGCCATCAAGATAGCGGCCGACATCATCAATCAGTTCCCCCAGGGTCGCCTGGACGAAGAGACCACCTTCAACGTCGGCACCATATCAGGCGGTACAGTGAGAAATGCGGTTCCGGAGAGCGCTTCCTTCACCGGGGAGTTTCGCAGCCGGAGCCTGGAGACCCTGGACCTGCTACAGCTTCAGGCCAAGGGTATATTCGATCAGGTGCGGGACAAGTACAAAGAGGCGGTCATAGAGGACGGTTTCAACATCGAGTTTCACACCTACACCCTGGACCCCAGGGAGAAGATGCTGGGCCTGGTGAACCGGACCCTGGAGTCCATGGGCCTGACCCCCAGGCCCGAGCCATCGGGCGGCGGCACCGATGGCAACGTCATGCGCCGTCGCGGCATCGAGTGCGTGGTGGTGGGCATGTCCACCTACGAGATGCACACCGTCAGGGAGTATGTGATTATCCCCGACCTGGTGAACACCGCCACCTTCTGCCAGGCGCTGCTGAGTCAGATCGCACTGTAGCTGGCCGCAGGTCTAGGATCGCTGGCCCTGGAACGGGTTGTGCCTGGTGAGCGTGTTACCCGCATTCGAGATATAGGAGTAATAGCATGAGGCTGGAGGGGAAGGTAGCCCTGATAAGTGGCGGCGCCCGGGGCATCGGTGAAGCGATAGCCAGGCTCTTTGCCCGCGAGGGGGCCTGCGTCACCATCGGGGATATCCTCGAGGACGAAGGCCAGAGGGTGGCCCGGGAGATCGACGACGCCGGGGGCCGGGCCCTGTTCGTCCGCCTGGATGTGACGGTGGAGGAGGAGTGGCGCCGCGCTGTTCAGGCCACGGTGGAGAGGTTTGGCCAGCTGAACGTGCTGGTGAACAACGCCGGCATCTACCGGAAGGAGTTGGTGGACGAGACCAGCGTCGAGGCCTGGGATGAGGTCATGGGGGTCAACGCCAGGGGGGTGTTCCTGGGCAGCAAACACGCCATCCCGGAGATGAAGAAGGCAGGCGGCGGCTCCATAGTGAACATGTCCTCGGGCGCGGGGCTGGTGGGGAACCCAAACGGGGCTGCATACGGCGCTTCGAAAGGGGCGGTGCGCATCCTGACCAAGGCCACCGCGGCCCAGTACGGCAAATACAGCATCAGGGCCAACTCCATCCACCCGGGGCCTATCGAAACGGCGATGCTGAGGCCCCAGCTCCTGGACCCCGGGGCCCGGGAGAGTAGTCTGGAGGCGATACCCCTGGGACGAATAGGCACGCCTCAAGAGATCGCCTACGGGGCGCTGTATTTGGCCTCGGACGAGTCGTCCTATGTGACCGGCGTCGAGCTGCCTATAGACGGGGGCCGGGTTGCGATATAGGGCTGTCGAAATCCGTCAGGTGATATACTGAGAACCCTTCTGTCATTGATCTGATCTTGACGATCGAGGAGCTTGAGATGGCTAACTACAACATCGTATCCGGCGATTCCCACGTCACCGATCCGGCAGACCTTTGGACCGAGGGGCTGCCCAGGGAGTTCAGGGCCAGGGCCCCCAGGATTGTAAAGGACCTTCCAGGTGAAACAGGGGACATGTGGGTCTGCGAAGACCTTCCCCACGTAACCGCCTCTATGGCTTTCTTCGCCGGGGCCAGCAGGGACAGCTACGACGAGTTCGAGTCCCATATAAAGGAGGTCTCCTACAGGGACGGCCGGCCCGGGGGATACGATCCTGCGGCCCGCCTCGAGGACATGAAGCTGGACGGCACCGAGGCCGAGGTGATGTACCCTTCCTACGCTCTTACCCTCTATCGCCTCACCGATGCCCCCCTTCAGAGGGCCTGCTTCAGCGTGTACAACGACTGGCTGGCCCAGTTCTGCTCCTATGATCCCCGGCATCTAGTGGGGCTTGGTCTTGTCTCCATCTACGATGTTGAGGAGGCCGTCGCAGAGGTGAAGCGGTGCGCCTCCATGGGCCTGAAAGGGGTGGTGATCAACTCCTGGCCCAGCGAAGGGCATACCTACGAGAACCCGATGTACGATCCCCTGTGGGCGACGGCCCAGGACCTGGGCATGCCCATCAGCCTCCACGCCTTCACGGGCTTCGGGCCCGAGGACAGCATTGGACAGCAGCGGATCAGCCAGACCTGTCTCCACCACGCGGGCCAGCGCACCCTGGCACACCTGATTTTCTGGGGCGTGCTGGACCGGTTCCCCAACCTCAGGTTCGTTCTGGCGGAGATGGACATCGGCTGGATACCTCACTACTTCTGGCTGGCCGATGACAAGTACCGTATGCGCCAGGACTCCAGTGTAGAGGTCCCCGATATGAAACCCAGCGACTATTTCGAGAGGAACATCTTCGCCTGTTTCATGGACGATCCCATAGGTGTGAAGAACACCGACCTTATAGGCAAAGATAACTACATCTGGGCCAACGATTACCCCCACTGGGAGGGCACCTGGCCTAAGTCTCACGAGTACATCGAGCGTAACTTCCAGGGGGTCTCTCAGGAGATCAGGCGGAAGATCACCCGTGACAACGTGATTCGGCTCTACGATATGGACCTGGATGGCGGGGGCTGATTCCTAGTACCTGACTGCGGGAAACTGCTTCATACTGTCTGCCCTGCATTGGGGACGCACTCGTGATCTGCCAACCACCCAACCATCCCCCTGACCACCTTCCTGGTCAGGGGGAT
>JADFJI010000053.1 GCA_022566235.1 Chloroflexota bacterium | reverse complement strand
CCTCATCCTCTTTTCCGCCCAAGGCAGATCTACGACAAGCGCAGGGCAGGTCTGGCCAGGAAGGTGGGAAATTAAATTTGTCCCGCCAAGTCGGGACAAACCCCCGGTTCCGACTCGTCCCGATACTCGGGACTCGACGACACTAAACCAAGCGTTACGCTGATCTCGGCCACTAGATGCAGCGGGGAGAGCGTTCAATAACAGTTTCGACCATCCCCCTGTCCCCCTTCCCTTCGATAGACTCAGGACATGCCTATCCAGGAAGGGGGGGGTAAAATAAGTATGGGGGTTCCCCCCAGACCCCCACCTAAGGGGGCATAGCCCCCTTAGAAATCCCCCATTCAGATGATGTCACCAGGTCCCAGGCGATTTCAAGAACCCTCACCCCCTTCGTCTATCCAGCCCTTCCTGCAGGAGAAGGGGGAAGGACTAGGGCAGGCCCTTCGGCAGGCTCAGGACAGGCTCTGTGTCCCCCTCTCCCCCTTCGGCAAGCTCAGGGCATACTTGGGAGGGAGAGGGGATAAAAATAAATCTGGTCCCGAGTATCGGGACAGACCCCTGCCAAAGTCCCGACGAGTCGAGGCTTTGAACTCCCCCAGCTTGATAATTGCGACGGAACAAGGTTGGGGCTTAGAAAGCCCTCATCCTCTTTTCCGCCCAAGGCAGATCTACGACAAGCGCAGGGCAGGTCTGGCCAGGAAGGGGGGATAAATTACATCTGAGGGTGTCCCTAAGACCCGGCCTGCCAGATGAGCTCTCCACCCAATATGGTGCCCCAGACCTTTATGTCTGCCATGTCCTCGGGGTTAACTCTGGTGGGATCATCACTCAGCACCACCATGTCCGCCAGCATCCCAGGAGCGATCCTTCCTTTGGACCCTTCCTGGCCCGCGGCGTAGGCCCCCTCTATGGTGTACATCTCCAGCGCCTCCAGGGCCGAAATGCCCGCTCCGGGCCCCACTTCATCGCCCCTGGCCAACCGCCGGGTCACGGCGGCGCGCATCGACACCAGAGGGTCAGGTGGAGCCACGGGGCTGTCTGAGCTGCCCGCCACCCTCAGGCCCATCTCCAGCCACGATTTAATGGGATAAAGCCAGGGGGCCTGCTCGGCGGAGACCTGGCACAGATACCTCTCGCCGCTGTAATAGATGAAGCCCGGCTGGGTCACGATGACTATCCCAAGTCTCTTAAGCCTCTCACGGAGGCCGGCAGGACAGAGGGAGCAGTGCTCGATCCTGTGCCTGAGGCCCGGGTCAGGGACCTGTTTTGCCAACCATTCAAGGGCATCGATGGCCGCCTCGATCTCCGCCTCCTCAACGGCGTGGATGGCCACCGGAAACCCGCGGGAGGCAGCGGATAGGACTATCGCCCGCAGCTCCTCCTGAGACGGAAGCAAACGTCCGCTGGTCTGGCTCAACATCACCTTGGCATGTCCAACCTTCAGGTTCTCGTCCCCCGCCCCGAAGCCTAAACCTTCATCCACCATCTCCTGTAGGTGCCTATGTCCTGGCATCATCGTAATCCTGGGTGACAGCCCGCCTTCCATTTTCAATCGCTGGAAGAATCTCCACCTTTGCAGGGAGTTGCAGGGTGAGGCCTCGTGAAAAGAGGTGATGCCCAGGGAGACGTACCTCTCCGATGCCAGCCGCACAGCCTCGGCCATCTCCCCGGCCCGGGTAGTTGGCCCGAGCCGCTCCTCGAGCCAATCGTCCATCTCGATGAATAGGCCATTAGGCTCGCCGGTCTTCAGGTCACGCTCTATCACCCCGGCCTCGGGCTCGGGTGTTTCGATGGTGATCCCGGCCAGGCCCATAGCGAAGCTGTTCAGCACGCAGGCGTGTCCAGAGCGATGTATCAGCTTCACTGGATGGCGCCTGGTGGCCCCATCCAGGTCCCACCTGTTGGGGTGCCGCCTTTCATCCAGGTAGAACTCGTTGTAGCCCGTGGCCCTGACCCACTGGCCTTCGGGTGTCCCACGAGCTCTCTGGGCGATGGCGTCCCGGATCTCTGCGATGGACTTCACCGCCTCCGGGCCGCAATCGACGCTGATCAGGCTGGAGGCGTAGGCCAGGAAATGAGTGTGGGAATCGATGAAGCCCGGCACCACGGTCCTGCCCCGACAGTCCAGGATGATCGAGTCCCTATCCTCTGAGAGGCTTGCGTCCAGCCCCGGGTCAACACTAAAGATTCGTCCGTCCCGGCACACCACCGTCCCGGCCCGTGGGCAGCGGGGGTCCATGGTCAGAACGTTGGCGTTGTGAAGGACCAGGTCTCGGGGCTTGGTCATGGGCCACCGGTCTCCGTGTGTTCGATACTTCGTTAATCATATCACCCGCGCCATTCCTCCCCGACTAAGCGCTGCCCGCCGGGACAGGCCTTGGCCTGAGGATGAGGGGCTGTGCTCGGGAGAGTGTTTAATAACAGTTTCGACCATCCCCCCTGTCTCCCCTTCCCTTCGGCAGGCTCCCTTCGACGGAGCTCAGGACAGGCAGGACAGGCCTGGCCAGGAAGGGGGAATTAATTAGGTTTGGTCCCGATACTCGGGACTCAGCGTCGGGGCACCACCCGCTTAGAGAAGCTTATTAAGCAGCCTCTGGGTGGCTTCATTGTATCTCCGGCGCCGCGGGTGTATATTCCCAGGGCACCCAGGAAGGTCACGGCCAGTGATCTTTTTCACTGCGCCCAGATCACACATTTCAGCCCTCCCAGCCCATTCGACCTGAATCTATACTTTTGAGAAATCTTTGGATTTAAGCGAGGACACAGCCCAGCTAGCGCATTCTCAGGAGGCCGCCCTCCAGGAGGATGATGGGAATACCCTGGCCGGCAACCTGAGCCGTGCAAGGATCGCCGTCATCCTGGTGGGGGTCCTGTTAAGCCTATTTCTCGCCGCGCTGGACATGACGATAGTGGCCACGGCCCTGCCCAGGATAGTGGCCGATCTGGGTGGGATCAGCCAGATCTCCTGGGTGGTTACCGCCTACCTGGTGATGTCCACCACCCTGGTGCCAGTGGTCGGTAGGGCCTCGGACATATACGGTCGCAAGCCGCTGTTCATCATAGGGATCCTCATCTTCCTTGTGGGCTCTATCCTGAGCGGCCTATCCCAGAACATGCTGCAGCTGATATTGTCCCGTGGTGTTCAGGGAGGCGGAGCCGCGTTCCTCATGGCCAACGTGTTCACCGTGGTGGGGGATATCTTCCCACCGGCTGAGAGGGGTAAATGGCAGGGCTTGATGGGCGCCGTCTTCGGGATATCCAGCATAATCGGCCCTCTGGCCGGTGGATACCTCACCGACAATCTGAGCTGGCGCTGGATATTCTACGTCAACATACCCGTGGGCCTCGCCGCCCTTGTGGCCATCATCCTGGCCATGCCTTCTTTCACCAGCAGGAGGGCGCAGCAGAGAGTGGATTACCTGGGGGCCGGGGCCCTGGTCGGCACCCTCATCCCGCTGATGCTGGCCCTCTCCCTGGGCAACCAGACCTATGCGTGGGCCTCGGCCCAGGTCATCGGGCTTCTGGTCTTCTCCGCGTTCATGTTCATAACATTTCTGTTCATTGAAAAGAGGACTCCCGAGCCGATCCTCCCCCTCTCCCTCTTCCGCAATCCGATATTCGCAGTGGCCTCCACCGCAACATTCCTGACGGGAATGGCCATGTTCGGCGCCATCCTGTTCATTCCCCTGTTCGTACAGGGAGTCAACGGAAGCTCTGCTACCAACTCGGGCCTGGTCCTGACCCCCATGATGCTGGGGGCCGTGGTGAGCAGCACTATCTCCGGACAGATACTGTCCCGCTGGAGCCATTACAGATATCTCGCACTGGCCGGCATGGTTCTGCTGACCGCCGGCATCTCCCTCATGGTGATGCTGGACCGCGGCACCTCAAACGCTGAGGTGGCCAGGAATATGGTCATCATCGGGCTGGGCCTGGGTGTCAGCTTCCCCGTATTCACCATAGTGGTGCAGAACGCCTTCCCCTATGGCCTAATGGGGCTGGTCACCGCGTCCATCCAGTTCTTCCGCAGCATCGGAGGGGCCCTGGGCGTGGCGATAATGGGGGCGCTGCTGGCATCCAGCCTCTCGGGCAACCTGCTGTCTAATCTATCGGATGAGGCCCGAGAGGCCCTTGGGCCCGAGCGCCTGGCCGAGATCCAGGAGCCCAACGCCCTGATCAACCCCCAGGCCCTGGAGGGCTTGAAGGACCACTTCGCCAACATGGGAGAGGAGGGTGCGGCCCTTCTGGAATCCGTTCTCATCGCCATGCAGGACGCCCTGGCGGACTCTCTGCAGGGCGTGTTCTTAATCGCCGCCATCCTTGCAGGGCTGGCCATCATAGTCGTGGCGTTTCTCAAAGAGATCCCGTTGAGAAAGGCCCACTATCCATCGCCAGAGCCCCAACTCGAACACAGCCCTGAATCCCCGGGGCCGGCCTAACGGGGCCACACGGGTTTGGGGAGCTGAGACAAAGGCTTTCCAACAAGGCTCATGGATAAGGGGAGGGGAAATAAGACCTCCAAGGTCCGTCTGCCCGTGATACAATGTGCCCGCCGCTCCGCCCCTAGCTCATATGAGGTTGGGAGCAGATAGGAGCAGGGAATTCCACCCCATCGGAGGAGAGCTCAGTATGTACGTCATGATACGGCACGCAGTTATCAAGGAAGAGGGCCTGGCAGCGGTGAAAGAGGGCTACGAATCGGACGTCAAGGGGCCCGTGGTAGCATCCCCGGGCAACAGGTTCTTTTGCGTCCTCAACAGCGTAGACATGGAGAGGAAGGTCCGCCAGATGACCGGCTGGGACTCCAAGGAGGACTGCGACCGCTACATGAAGGAGACGTACCCGGCGATCCGAGAAAAGTGGGGGTGGGTCTTCGATGAGAAGCCCGTGTCCTCTTTCTGGGAGATCAAGTGGCCCGGTAAGATACAGTTCGACCCGTCGCGTCCCCTGGGCTCGGGACTGTATATCAGGACCAGCCGGTTCAAATTCAAGCCCGAGGGTATGGCCGCCGTCATCAAGGGCTACGACGAGGATGTGATAGCCCCGGTGGTGAACTCCAAAGGCAACCGGTTCATCTTCGTGCTGCTATCCACCGAGGAGGAGAGGGTCGGTTCTCAGGTCACCGGCTGGGACTCCAAAGAGGACTGCGACCGGTATCTGAACGGTGCGTATCTCAAGGCCGTAAGCAAGGTGGAGTGGGTCTTCGAGGAGAAGCCTGTCGCCACCTTCTGGGAGATCAAGTGGCCCGGGTTGATCCAGTTCTAGGCCCCTGTCGGGCGTGTATACACCAACGGTAAGTGACGGAGGATGTCGATGTATGTCAGGATCAGCCGCTTCAAGCTGAAACCCGAGGGTGTGATTGCCGTCAGAGACGGCTATGAGAAAGACGTCATGACCCCTGTGACATCGGCCAAGGGAAACCGGTTTTTCTGCGTTCTCCTCTCGACAGAAGAGGAGAGGGTCGGCTCCCAGGTCACGGGCTGGGACTCCAAGGAGGACTGGGAGAGCTTCTCCGCGAGCGGATACGAAGAGGCGATGAAAGACTGGTGGTGGGTCTTCGAAGAGAGGCCTAAGGCCACCTTTTGGGAGATCAAGTGGCCCGGAAAGATACAGTTCGACCCTCTGGCGTCGGGGGACAACCCGATTTACGTCAGGGTCACCCGGTTCAAGCTTAAGCCGGAAGGGGTGGCCACCGTGCGAGCGAACTTCACCGAAAACATAATGCCTTCCGTGGCGAACTCTAAAGGCAACCGGTTCGTCTGTATGTTGCTCTCCGCAGATGATGGAAGGACGGGATCACAGATATCCGCGTGGGACTCCAAGGAGAACTGCGATCGATACCTCGAGGATATCTTGCCCAAGTTTCTCGGGAAGATCGATTGGGTATTCGAAGAGATGCCTAAGGCCACCTTCTGGGAGATCAAGTGGCCCTTAGGCATTCAGTTCTAGCTTAGGAATTACTCGGACCTTCCACGTGGACTGGCGGGAACACTACAAACAACGTCTGGTCTCTGCCGAAGAGGCGGCCCGGGTCGTGAGCTCCGGTGACCGGATCTATCTGCCCATCTACCCTCACCCGACCCTGTTGATCCGCGCCCTGGCGGCCCGCCGCAAGGAGCTTAAGGGGGTGGTGGTCATCTGCGACGCTCCCATGGAGGACCCGGGCTGGTTTCAACCCGAGTGGGCCGACTCTTTCACCATTGTCATAGAGCAGATACTGGGTGACCTGGGCCGCTCTGTCCTCGACCGCCGTATAATCGACTATATTCCCATGATCTTCTCCACCCAGTTCAAGCGCTACGAGAGCGACGACGGCGACGTGCCCTCGATAGACGTGCTGATGGTGGTGACCTCCCCCCCGGACGACAACGGCTATTGCAGCTTCGGGGGGCACCTGTGGAACAAACGAGGCTTCGTCAAGCGGGCCAGGAAAGTCATCGCCCAGGTTGATGAAACCCAGATCAGGACATACGGCAGCAACTACGTTCACGTCTCCGAGATCGACTACTTTGTCGAGCACACACCACCCCAGGTGACGGACCAGGAGATTGACCGCCTTATCGAGTCGGTGGCCGATGAAGAGGCAAGGGCCGAGCTGAAAGGCCTGCGGCCCCTGATGGAGCCCCGAGAGCGGTCCGAATACATCCCCCACCTCACGGGCCTGGACGCCCGGCAGATCAGGCGGTTCGCCACCTACCAGTGCTGGCTGGAGCCCGCCGCCGAGGCCCGGACCATATCCGAGTACGTCGCGGAGCTGGTCAGGGACGGCGACACCCTGCAGATCGGCACCGGCACCCCCAGCAGGCATCTCGCCACCCTGGGAACCTTCGACGGCAAGCGGGACCTGGGGTGGCATTCGGAGATGGGCACCCCGGGCATCATAAGCCTGATAGAGAAGGGGGTCCTGACCGGCGCACGTAAGACGTTGCACCGGGACGTGGCGATATTCTCGGCCCTGCTGGGGGCCTCGCCTTCGGAGCTGGACTACGCCGACCACAACCCCCTCATCGAGCAGCTCGACTCAGAGTACGTGGCCAACGCCGTGACCGCCGCCCAGCACGACAACATGGTCTCCATCAACAACGCCCTCTCTGTGGATTTCAGCGGCCAGATCAACTCGGAGACGGTCTTCGGGGGGCGTGTGATGAGTGGAACGGGAGGCCAGCTGGACTTCCAGATGGGGGCCATCATGTCCAGGGGAGGCAGGGCCATAACCCTGCTCAGGTCCACCGCCGTGGGGGGCGCAGTATCCAGGATCGTGCCTCAGCTGGAGGAGGGGACCGTGGTCACCATACCCCGCACCTTCGCCGACACCGTGATCACGGAGTACGGCGTGGCCCAGCTCCTGGGCAAATCGATCAGGGAGCGGGCCCGAGAGCTGATCAGCGTGGCCCACCCCGACTTCCGGGCCGACCTGACGAAGGCCGCCGAGAAACTGTTCTATCCCTAGCCCGTCCCGAGTATCGGGACCCGTTCCGAGCATCGGGACAGGTCCCGAGAACGGGACAGGCCGACGCGAGGCTGTATTGACAGGGGCGCGGCAGGCTAACTACAATCCTTTTACGAGCGCGGGCGTAACTCAGTGGTAGAGTGTCTGCTTCCCAAGCAGGAGGTCAGGGGTTCGAATCCCCTCGCCCGCTCCACAGCTACTGGTCAGGCATGGATTAAGGCCGTTTTTCCAACTTTCGATCAATCACGAAGGTTTTTTCAGGGTGCTAATGAGCTGTCTTTAAGGGGCTTGACAGCATAGTACTATGGAAACATAATCTGCTAAGCTAAATCCAGCCAGGTATGGGCGAACTAGATCGAGGGGGGATGCTCGATTTAAAAGGTAAGTACGCCAACTTCGTTCATGTGGCGGCTAGGCTCAACGTGCGAGAATTCCCAACCGCCTTCTCAATGGAATCATTGGTGGACGTTGGTGGACATGAGATTCCAGCCAAGCGGTTGCAACGCGTAGTATTCTTTTCCCGGTACAAGAGATCAGGAAGGCTTCATTTCGCCACAGGTCAAATTCCAACTCCTCCAGGTCACTCGCGAAGCTCTAGCCAACGTGGCGAAACACGCCAACTCAACCAATGTCTGGGTGGAGCTGGATTGTACCGATGCCGAGGTGAAAATCCGAGTGCGGGACGACGGCCGGGGCTTTGCTATATCCGGGCGCAGAGGCCACGGTATCGGTATAATGAACGAAAGGACCGCCATGGCTGGAGCCGCCTTGGAGATTAACAGCGCACCGGGAGAGGGCACAGAGGTTGTCGTGGCCTACCCCCGGGAAGTGGAACAGGAGGCCTCATGAGTCCGATATCGGTTCTTGTGGTTGACGATCACGATCTATTCCGGCGCGGCTTGATGGAAGTGTTGGAAGAAGAGGATGACATACAGGTAATCGGCGAGGCCCGGAACGGCCAGCAGGCCATCGAAAAGGTTGAGGAACTCGAGCCGGACGTCGTATTCATGGACCTGAACATGCCGGGCCAAAACGGTATTGAGGCGACGGCATTTCTAACCCAGAAGTGGCCCGATCTCAAAGTGCTGGTGCTGACCGTTTCAGAGGAGGCGGCCGATTTGTACCGCGCTCTCAGCGTCGGCGCCCGGGGTTATGTTTTGAAAATCTCAGATCCCCAGGAGATTATCGACGCGTTGCGTCAGGTACATCAGGGATGGGTTGTGGTCTCCCCGGCGATGGCTCCCAGGTTCCTTTCCGATCTGGGTCAGCTCAGCGAAACTAGCGCTCCTCAAACCCCGGATCCCGCTTTAGCCGGAGAGACCCAGCTTACTCCCAGGGAGCAGGAGATCCTTAGGTTGGTCGCCCGGGGCCTTTCTAATACCGAGTTGGCCGACACTTTGATGGTTTCTGAGAACACCGTCAAAACCCATGTCAAGAACATTCTTGGCAAGCTTCACATGAAAAACCGGAGGGAGGCAGCAGCCTACGCCGCCAGGCTGGGATACATGCAGCCGGCCGAAGGGGACAACCCCCACCCAAGCATTTAGTTTCCTCAGCCGCATCGCCTCTGACGTTTCCGGGGCCTCCCGGACCCTAGTGAAGAGCCCTGTCTTCATCCTCCTCGTCTTGCTGAACTGGCCTCGTTCTCACCCCTAAAGCATCACCCCCGTCACCCCAAAAAGAGTACCTCTTAAATCACCTCGCGAATCACTAGTAATGGTGATTTCAGCGAAGCGTGGCCGCCGCACAATAGCCTTAATCAGTTATAAAACGCGGTCTGGCCACCAAGCTGCGCGAGGACATGATGCAAGCAACTCACAACCAGGTAAAGCAGGGCAGTAGGCGGGTGATCCCCGGGATGGCCTGGGGCGCCAAGACACTCAAGGCCCTTCACCTGGCCCAGGGCGGGTTCACGTTGGTAGAGCTGCTGGCGGTGATGGCCATCATCGGCATCTTGGCCGGGGTGGTGGCCGGGTCGGTGAGCGGATTGGGGGCCAGCGGACAGAACGCCCAGATCGCCAGCGACACCAAGGTGTTGGAGACGGCGGCAGACCGGTTCTTCAACGAATCCTTCCCGCAGATATACCCGGTGTCCGACGCCGACACCAACGGCGACGGCGCCCTGGACGAAAATGACTCCCCGCCCTTACCGGCGGGCGATGTTAGTGTCAGGCTCATCGATTTCGATGCCCGGCTACCCCAGGACCCCACGAAGACGTTCACCCCGGACTTTGTAAAGGACATTCCCAACTCGGCGGCGCTGGTCAGCTACCGGGTGGTAACTACAACGGGTAATATCTTCACCGCGGCGGACGGCGCCCCACTGATCCCACCGGCGGACAGCCGCTTGAACATCAACGTCCTGAATAAGAAGGCGAAAGAAACTACCGA
>JADFJI010000052.1 GCA_022566235.1 Chloroflexota bacterium | reverse complement strand
TCGGATTTGCGCCGGTTACGCCGATCTCTCTCGAAGTAGTAGGGCTGTGGGCCCGGGGTCGCGCCTGCCAACGAGGGCCTTAAGGGCCGTCATATCAACACGATTATGATACCACCTACGGTGACCAGGATACCGACCAGGCTTTTCGGGTTCAGGCGCTCCTTCAATACGATCATGGACAGGGGCGCAAGCAATAGGAGCTGGGCGTTGAATAGCACCATGGTGACGGCTACCCCGGCTTTCTGGAAGGCGAAGAACATGAGGGTAGTCCCCAGGCCCAGGCTCAGACTGCCGGAGATGGCTCCCAGGAGGATAGCAGATCTATCTACATGGGCGCCCCTAAGGTGAATCACCCTTCCATAGGCCGATCGCCCCTGGCCCCTGGCCCGAACTTCGGCACTCCTCGTGGGAGGACGCCGCTCAACGTCGCCTCCGGGAGCGGTTGTCATGGAAACGTTGGGCTGGGCCATTTTTCGGGCCCAGGCATGAGATGATACTCCGGCCCCCAGGTTGGAGCCGTGGCTGAAACCAAGGGCCATGAGGAGAGAACTGGCTATTACCACCATCCTGGCGGCGTTGCCGGTGATCGGGTCGATGTCCCGTAGCCCCTCTCGCATGAGGGTCAGGCCCGTGACCCAAAACAGTACTACGACCAACAGGAAGGCGATACTTCTCAGCCCCGCCCAGCGGGCCTCAATGGGGCCTTTCCGCCTTGGTGGGCCGCCGAGCAGATAGATACCCAGTACCACCAGCAGCGCTCCAACCAGGGTGAAGAAGGTGACCTCTTCGTCGAGGATGAGGGCGCCGGTGCCTACCATCAGCAGGGTGAGCATTGCTTGGGCCATGGTGACCGTACGTGCTACGTCCACGGTTTTGAGCAGCCTCAGGAAGAGGGTATCGCCAAGGAGGGTGGTTATCAGACCCCCGGCCACCACCAGCAGGAGGCCGCCTTTATCAGTGAAGGGCGCATCGGCTGCCCTGCCGGCGGCGAAGAATAGGGCGACGAGAAAAATAGCCGCAGCGGTAGTCCGGGTCGTGTTCAGGGACACCGGCGTCATCCTTCGGATCAGATACTTGTTAAGCACGCCGCTGATGGCGATGGTAAAGGCGGCCAGCAGTGCGCTCAGTTCACCGAGGCCCAAGGCCTCACCCCCTTCAGCTCTTTCCGGCGGATTGTAATCGAAGGAGGCATGGGCTTACACCACCACCAGTAAGATTCCCACCGTGGCCACCAGAATACCCATAATGGTCCTCGGGCCAAACCGCTCCCTCAGGAAGATGAGGGACAACGGGGCTATGAAGAGTATGGTGGTGTTGATGAGGATTTGAGTGACTGCAGCACCGGTTTTTTGCAGTGCAAAGAAGAACAGCATGCTCCCCAGGCCAAAGTGCATCGCCCCGCTTAGGCCGGTAACGAGGATGGGAAGGACATGAGACATCCTGGAAGGTGACCTTCTTACGGCGACCCGGCGTGAACGGCCGCCGGTCAAGCCCTGACGGTGAGAAGGCCCAGCCCCGAAACCAAAGCGCTGTCCGGTCATGTTGTGGACAGGTGTGTCCTGGGCATCGGAAAGGCCCGATGTGCTAGCTTCCGGCCCAAGGACGGATGCTCTGGCCCCTCTCCCTCTACCCAGCACGGCTTTGTACAGCCCCAGGGTCAGAAAGAGTACGGGTAGCACGGCCGACGTCCTGATGGCGGCGCCAGTGAACACATCCAGATCGTCCAGGGCCACACGCATCAAGGCCACCCCAGCTGCCCACATGAGGGCAATCGCGACTATGACCGCCAGTCCACCAGGACCCAGGGCCAGGGTCTTCCTGGGATCCACGCTGGCCTTTGGCGCGAAGGAAAGCAGGTACACGCCGGTTATAACGAGGATAGCGCCCAACAAGGTTAGCCAGGTTACGTCCTCGCTGAATATGAGTGCCCCCACCCCGACGGAGAAGAGGGTTACCAGGGCTACTGCCAAAGGGAAGGCGGTGGTGATGTCTACCGTCCGGATAACCCTGAGAAATATGGAGTCAGCCAGCACTATATTAGAGATGCCGGCGGCTGCCATAAGCCCTACGGCTACCAGGGACAGGCCTGCAATCTCATCGGTTTTGCCCAGGGCCAGGAAGATGATTATGTTGAACAGGGCGGCCCCGGTGACCCTGATGGCGTTCTGGGATAAGGGGCTGAACCTGACCGTCATTGACTTGTCGATGACGGTGGCGATGGCAAAATTCAGGGAGGCCGCCAGAGCGGCCAGCTCACCCAATTTTGTCCCTCCGGCCCGTATAGGTCGCTATAAGATTCTCTCCTTCAGATAGAGGCCAGGCCCTCATAACACTACCATCACCACCCCCGTCACCGTAACGATTACACCGATGACAGTCTTTCGGGTAAGCCGCTCCCTAAGAAATACCGTAGAGAAGAGGACGATGAACAGCAGGCTGGTGTTGTTCAGTACCATGGTGATGGCGAGGCCCGCCCTGTCCAACGCCATGAGAAGCAGCAGGCTTCCCAGACCGAATGATGCGCTGCCGTTGAGAATGGCCAATATAAAGACGCTGAGGCCGGGCCGCTGGCCCGGAACCTCTTTCATCCGGACGACCCCCGTCGAGGCGGGGCCTTTCACCTCAATAGAGCGCTCGGGGCGGACCTTTACTCCCGTGGGTATCGGGGTTGAGGCCTGCGCTTCCCTATCGGGCACCTCTAGATCAGGGCTCACCAGTGATCGACTCAGACGCAAGGCTGCGAAGGACGCAAGAAAAAAGAAGACCACGGGAAGCCTGAGGCCGTTGGCAATGACCACATCGAGGTGTTCCAAAGCTTTTTTCTGAAGAGAGAACCCGGCCACCCAGAAGGACGCCACCAGCACCATGAAGGCAAGCCCCTTGAATCCTAACCACCGGGCCTCTGTAGATGCCGACTGGCCGCGCTGAGCTATGCTCAGGGTATACAGCCCGGCCACCATGGCAGCGATTCCGATGAAGGTAAACCAGGAAACCATCTCCCCCAGGATAAATAGACCGGATATCACCGCCAGGACGGCGAAGAGCCCCTGGCTCACTGGGGCGGCCTTGTTGATATCGACGGACCTCAGGAACACCAGGTACATGGAATATCCGATGGCGATGGATAGGACTCCCCCGGTTATGCTTAAAAGGATCGAACCCATTGGGGCATCGGGAATCTCTCGGCCCTTGCCCAAGGCAAACATGATGACCAGCATGAACAAGGCCCCGCCCAGGCTGCCCAGGGCCGCCAGGTGAGGAGGCGCAAGCCGCCTGGTCAGGGACTTTTCTATCACCGCCGTGACAGAGAAGAGGAGGGCGGAGGCCAGGGCAAGCATCTCACCCAAGGGCTTCCCCCTCTCTACGAAATGCCCTGGTCATCTTCCCTTGTAGAGAGCTTCCACAGGAATGACTGGGCCAATTTTCGATCCAATCTCATAATACGACCAGCACGACCCCTATCGCGGTCATCCCGATCCCACCTATTGTCTTGAGGGTCATCCGCTCTCTAAGGGCTATCGTCGACAGCAAGGCGATCCAGAGTAGCTGAGTGCTGCCCAGAACGGCGGTAACCGCCAGTCCCGTTCTTTGCAGGGCTACCAGCATGAGGAGGCTGCCCAGGCCTAATGAGAAGCAGCCGTTAATGATGACGATGAGATAGGGGAGAAAGGATACTCCCTCCAACCTCAGCTCCCTAATCCTGGGCGTCAGTGTAACGGTTGCCCTTTCACCATTGCCCGCCCATACATCTTCGATAGTGGGGGGGCTGCGGAGCACCACCTCTATTCGGTGGGAGCCGGGCCAGTGGCCTACCCGACTGGCGGCCGCCACCTCGGGCATCGCTGCCAGGGCCTCCTCGGGGGCATAGGCCCAGGGCAGGTCCAGGTTGTACAGCATGCCGCCTCTGGCACCCCTCCTTTCCATCTGCTGAAAGGACGCTCCTATCTTCGACAGGCTGTCCACTAGGTTATCGATCTGGTCCCAAAATACAGGCGGTAGAATTCGTACCGGTATGCGCCGTATCTCTCCCGCATCGTGGTGTCTGCGGAGGTGTGGATGAGGGATGTGGGCCCAGTGGCCCCATGGCCTGAGGCGAATCCCTTCCCGTCGCCTGGCCGTTGTGCTTTTCGTCTTCCTGATGGCAGAAGTCCGGTGTCCGCGTCCTCGATACCCCAGGGCCGCGCTTCCATTCTCATGTCCCAGGACCGTGGTCAGATTACTCGACGCCAGGGCCGAGAGGACTAAGAACACCGCCCCCAACCTCACCACGTTGGCGGTGATTACATCTATCTCTTCCAGGGCTATCTTTTGGATGGACGTTCCCGCCACCCAGAAGGACACCACGAATACCAGAAAGGCCAATCCCCGGAAGCCGAGCCACTGGGCCTGGCCCGTATCGGCCTGACGCCTCTGAGAAAAGGTCAACATGTATATGCCGGTCATGACAGCCCCAATGCCCAGCAGGGTGGGTATCGATACGCCTTCCCCCAGTAGGACCAGACCTACCAGGACTGCCAGTAGAGTATTTATGCCGCTGGTCATGGGCGCGGCCTTGCTCACGTCCACGGACCTGAGAAATCTCAGGTAAAGGGGCATTCCGATGCCGACGGATATAACGCCCCCAACCGCACTCAGCAGAAGGGCCCCCACCGGGGCATCGGGCAGCTCGTCGGCCTTTCCCATGGCGAAGAGCAGGACCAGGCTGAAGATGGTGCCGCCCAGGGCCGCCAAAGCCCCCAGAGTCAGGGGCTGGAACCGCCGGGTCATAATCTTATCTACGATGGCGGTAAAGGAAAAGGTTAGGGCAGAGAGCAGTGCGGCCAGCTCACCTACAGGCACTTCTTTACCCTTTCTCTGTCCTGATTACCCTTGCAATTGAGCGCTAGCAACCATAGTCCTGATTACGGAAAGTTGCAATACAAAATTAGACTGATTTCGCCTGGTTTGTCAGCAGCAGTTTCAATTACCCTCACACCCCCTTCGCCTGAGGCAGACCTGTAACACCCTAGATCCTGATCAGGACCCGGGTTGTCTTACACCTCTCCAGCTCCTCCATCTGTGTAACAGCTTGAGGTAGGTATCAAGATGCTACTAATCTACTGAACGGGCACACAGGGTTTGTTTTTCCACTCAAAGGCACTATGATATGTGACACGCCCCACTCCTATTCATGGGCGTGTTTCTAACATTCGCAAGAGGAGGACAAGCTGATGCCGCCCTTCGCCTTCTTCAAAGGGGAGTTCGTCCCAC
Organism: Chloroflexota bacterium; assembly: GCA_022566235.1. Lineage (GTDB taxonomy): Bacteria > Chloroflexota > Dehalococcoidia > Plut-88900 > Plut-88900 > JACZVB01. The sequence continues at coordinate 4,640 of JADFJI010000052.1, read as the reverse complement.
TATCGGAGGCCAAAGTGGGAATTATGACCCACGCCTTGAATTACGGCACCGCGGTCTTCGAGGGCATTCGAGGCAACTGGAACGAGGAAGACCAGGAGATATATCTATTTAGAATAAGGGAGCATTTCCAGCGGCTTCACAAGAGCAGCAGGATACTCAACCTGACCCTGGATTACTCCGTCGATGAGCTGTTCGACATAGCCGTGAAGCTGGTGAAGATGTGCGAGTTCCGAGAGGACATCTACCTGCGGCCCATGGTCTACCAGAGCGGCGAGGTGGTGGGGGTCAGGGCCCACGACGTGGACAACGATTTCTTCATATTCGTGGCGCCCTTCAGTGCCTATTTCAGTGGGGACCAGGGAATACGCTGCTGCATCTCCACCTGGCGCAGGCCCATGGATACTATGATCCCTCCCAGGGCCAAGGTCACGGGCTTATACGTCAACAGCGCCATGGTCAAGACGGAAGCGATGAAGAACGGCTTCGACGAGGGCATCATGCTCACCCAGGACGGGCACGTGTGCGAGGGCAGTGGGGAGAACATCTTCCTGGTGGATGATGGAAAACTGGTGACACCTGCCAGCTCCGACGCCATCCTCCTGGGAATCACCAGGAGCACGGTGATGCAGATCGCAGAAGAGGAGCTGGGGGTCACAACCGTGGAGAGGCCGATGGACCGGAGCGAATTGTACTCCGCCGACGAGGTCTTCTTAACCGGCACCGCAGCCCATATCACCCCAGTGGTCGAGATCGACCACCACACCGTGGGAGACGGCAAGGTGGGGCCTATAACCAGGCGCCTGTCGGACCTGTACATGGACATCATACGGGGAAAGAACGAGAGATACGGCTCCTGGTGCACCCCTGCCTATCAGAAGGCGGTCAGCACATAGGGGTCGTTTTAAGTACCTGGCTCCCCCGCTCTCCAAAACAGCATCTCGAAACTGTTTCCAGGATCCGGTCCCCGACCATCCGAAGCTGCGAACTCCACCTTAATACCGTGTTGCCGTCTGATATGGAAGGGGCTGCCTGGAGGGAAACTTACGGACCGCCTCACACCACCGTAAGGAAAGTTCGAAACGAGATTGAGCAATGGAAAAACGAGAGCCAAGAAGCTGAAACGAACTGGCCGAAAGACACTTGACAACTGACTGAGCGTCAGTCATACTAGCCATTAATTACTATGGCCTTACGGGGAAGGAGTCGATGGTAATGACCCGGAGGACCGAGAGCGAGGCTGTCCGCAGGAAGCAGATCCTGACGGCGGCCCGTCGGGTGTTCCGGGACAAGGGATACGACAAAACCACTGTCTCCGATATCGTAAATGAGGCGGGTGTGGCCCAGGGTACCTTCTATCTGTACTACCCCTCCAAGAAAGCGGTTGTTCTGGCCCTGGGCCAGATGATGCTGGAGGAGATCTCGCTCAGGATGCGAGATGCCTACGCCCCAGGGTTATCCTTTGAGGATCGGATACGGAAGGTGATTCATGTGGCATTCAAAGTGGGCAGGGAGAACGTGGACCTTTGCCGGCTGATCCACCTCGGTGCCGAATCGGTAGCGCAGGAATTGCATGAGACAATGGCAGACCACCCTGTGCAAATCGAAATGGTCAAAATGTTCTGTGAGGCCTCAGATGCCGGAGAGATGAGGGATGTGGACCCGGAGATGGCTGTCCGCCTTCTGTTCCGAATGATGCCGAGTTGCCTTCAGGAAGCGTATGTCTTCTCAGACGGGAAGGATGCTCAACGCTTAGAAGCGGCTATGGCGCAGATCCTCATTGGGGGCCTCGTGCGGCAAGGCTAAAAATTTAGACACCGGTGACTGAGGGTCAGTCATACATTATTTAACAGATGCCCCAGCTATCATAAGAGGCTTATCCATGGGGAGATTGGGCCGCTCAGTTTCATAGCGGCCATACTGGCTGTGAATTTCTTGCATGGTGACTGACGGTCAGTCGACAAGAGAGATTTATCGGGGTGAAAGGGTAATAAGTCTGTCTAAGGAGACAGGAAGGATTCGATCATGAGTGTGATAGGGAAAAACAACACTTCGGCTGAATCACCACGAGGCGAAATTGCGAGTAAGGATTCACCGAGGAAAGGCCTTATCCTGGCGGTTATGTCGCTTTCGACATTCATGATATTCCTCGACGCCACCGTTGTTAACACAGCATTGCCGGCGATCGCTCGGGACTTCTCGGCCTCAAATTCCGTTTTGCAGTGGATTGTCAACGGGTATTCGCTAATCCTTGCTGGATTCCTGCTGGTAGGAGGGAGCATAGGAGACCGCTTCGGGCGTCGGAAAGCCCTGACCGTAGGCATGGTGATCTTCGGCGCAGGAGCGATAGGCGCAGCCCTGGCATCAAGCTCCACTAGCCTCATCGTCATGAGAGGCGTCCAGGGCTTCGGTGCTGCGCTGGTTTTGCCTGCCACCTTGTCAATTATCACGGATGTCTTCCCTCGTGGTGAGCGAGCGAAGGCGATAGCTATATGGACGGCAGTGGGATCCCTTGGCATCGTGCTTGGACCTTCACTAGGCGGACTCTTGGTGGACAAGATCGACTGGAGTGCGGTTTTCTGGCTCCACATGCCGGTCGTAGCACTTTCTTTGGTCGGGCTCAGTGTGGTTCCGGAGTCACGAGACAGCAGGCGGCTTCCTATCGACCTGCCAGGTGCGGTGCTGGCGACAGCAGGCATGCTCGCTGTTGTCTACGGAGCCCAGCAGGGCGGCGACGCTGGATGGAATTCTCCCGAAATCATCGGCGCTTTCATAGCGGGCGTTGCCCTCCTTGCGGGATTCGTCATAGTCGAAACCCGCAGCTCACACCCGATGCTTCCGTTGCACTACTTCAAGCGCATGGACCTTACAGGGTCGTTTTTGGTGCTTATGCTGCTCTTCGTAGGCATGATGGGAGTCTTCTTCTTCCTAACCCAATTCTACCAACTCGTCCAGGGCCGTAGTGCTCTCATCGCAGGCGCCGCAATTACTCCCGTCGCGGCCGGAATGATGATGGGCGCCGGTATCGCTACGAAAGCTGTTCCGAAATTTGGGCCAAAGGCAACGATAACGGTCTCCACCCTGATCATACTGAGTGGCATGGCGATTTTCACTCAACTAGAAGTGGGCACGGCCTACTGGGTGCCTACTTTGGGCATTCTTCTCTTCGGATTAGGCGTCGGAATCGCAATGCCGACAGTCACCGATACCATAATGGCGTCCGTGCCGCTCAACGACGCTGGGATCGGTTCGGCGCTGAACGACCTTTCCCGCGAGCTCGGGATCACCCTGGGAATCGCCATCCTTGGAGGCATAGTCACGGGCCTGTACCGTACTGACGTCACTGCAGCGGTCCGGGGCCTGGTCCCAGAAAATATGATAGAGAAGATTGGAGATAGTCTGGGGGCGGTAGGAGGGTTGACCAGCGATCTCTCCCCACAGGTGGCTGCAACGGTGACGCAAGCCGCTAATCAGTCGTTCGTGGATGCTCTCCAGGTGGGTTATCTAGGCGCCGCCGGATTCATAGTCCTGGCACTAGTCGTCGCCGTGGCCTTGGTCCCGAGTAAGATGCGCACTACCCAGGCGGGAGTGGCAGATGCAGAGGAAGAACGACTCGTTGCCGAGGGACTGAGTTCCGTCCCTGACAAGGCGTAATCGTCACAGCCAATCCTCATGGGCGCTAGCAAGGTGAGCCCCTACGACTGTCGGAGGGCGGTCAGTAGATAGCCGGCAGAATACAACTTCGCTGCATCCGTGGAGTAAGAACGTAGCCGGCAGGATAAGGCGCGACTACCTGACTATCTCTGCCAGGCGATCCACTTGGTCCAGGTCTGCGACGGTAGGCCAGAGAATGAACTCGTCCACCCCGATGGCAGAGAATCCCTGAATGGCACTCTCCACTGCCTCCGGAGTCGTAAGGATGGACTGGGTCATGTAATCTACCGCAGGCCCCATGAATGCATAATAGTCACTAATGTAGGTTGCGCCGCGATCTCCGGCCTTGGGGCCAAGCGCGTAGTACGCCGCACCCACAAGGCGGGGCTTCCCTGCCCTTCCCGCCGCTTTCCAGGACTCCTCCGCGATGCTGTAAGATTGGCGTAATGAGTCTGGTGTGCCTGGGACGATTATCCCGTCACCCCAGCGGCCAACCCTGCGTAGAGCAACGGGGGAGGATGCCCCGATTAGCAGCTCAGGCCCCCTCGAGTGACTTGGCGCCGGTCCCACTGGCCCGACGCCATCCCCAACTGGCTCCCCTGACCAGATGCGCTTCATCAGGGTTAGCTGCTCTTCGAACCGCTTGCCCCGTCCCTTGAAAAGGGTGTTATCAGCGCTATAGTCGTCCTCGCGTCCCCCGATGCCGACGCCGAGGGTAAAACGCCCACCGGAGATCACGTCCAGAGTAGCTGCCTGTTTCGCTAAAACTGCGGCATTTCTCAGGGGAGCTATCAAGATGGTCGTCATCAGGCGCACTCGATGGGTGACGGCGGAGGCTGCTGCCAGTGTTATCAACGGTTCATAGTTCGGATATACCAGGCGATCGATGATGCCAAGGCTGGAAAACGGCCCACTGTCCGCCTTCTTTGCCCACTCCAGAACCAGCGCTCCACCCACACTGGGTATCGTAGCGGGAAGACCAATTCCTA
>JADFJI010000051.1 GCA_022566235.1 Chloroflexota bacterium | reverse complement strand
ACGGGCCGGCTACGCCCGCCCGTCCTTCGACCCTTCGGCCTTGCTCAGGACAGGCAGGCTCAGGACGAACGGAAGCACCCCAGCCTAGATTCTTCGGTCGTTACGCTCCCTCAGAATGACATAAGTATCGATTTTGTTAGGCTCTTGAGGTGGCTGTCATTCCGAATCCTTCCCCGGTATGATGAGTCATTCCTGTATGGGACGGATAGGATGCCGGGGGACACCACCCTTCCCCAGGTCCTGGGCCCCAGGAGGCAGTTATGGCAGATGTGATGACGGTAACCGGCCTCGTGCTCGCCGACCAGCTGGGTTTCACCCTGGCCCACGAACACCTCCTTTGCGACTACACCCCCAAGTGGAACGGCCCCGAGTACCTCTTAAACGACCAGGACCTGATCTATCGGGAGCTAATGCGATACAACCACGCCGGGGGAGCATCGATCATCGATCAGACCTCAGGGGGAATGAGGTGTCAGACCCGGGATCTGCGACGTGGACGTCACCGGGACCTCTGGAGCGTCATCGGGGCCGGAACAGAACACCGGGGTCAGTCTTACGGCTGATACTCCCTCTACGGTGGGCGTCACCATAAGCCCATCGGTGGCCATCGGCAGCTCCGCCTACGACGCCGATATCACCGTCACCAGATAGCCTTCCCCGCCCTGGACCTCTATGCAACGGGCTAGCCCTTTCCTCACCCTTGAATTCACCCCAAAGGATGATGACCGCCTTAGAGAATAAGCGGATACTTATTATCGAAGTAGTAGGTGGAATAGATTCGGGGCACATTGGATGAGTCCCCGAATCACAGATGGGAGGGATTGAGATGAGTATAAGAGGAAGTGGGGTAGTAAATCAGGTCCGGTGGATCTTGATTATCCTGATTCTGTTTGTAATGCTCATGGCCCTAATCTCCACCGAAGTCTTCTCGGGCGACGAGGTCATATTCCAAGATTCCTCACTTGAGGGATCGGAGCCCGAGGCTTCGGGATCGGAGGGTACTGCCCCCGCCTTGAGCGAATATCTCAGGGGGCGTGACCAGGCCTCAGCATCTGCAACACCTTAGGCTCTGCCCTCTGCCCCGCACCTGATGACGGGGTCACTACCGAATCCTCACCCACCAGTATTCAGGGCCTGGGGGCCTTGTTCCGGTGATGTCCTCAGGCCCCTGGTCGCCGTATCGGGGTAAAACCAGATCGTGATCATCCCACCCGCATCGGGAGGACGATTCCCCTCGGTAGAGTCGATCATGCGGGACCTCGCCAAAGGGGTCATGGGAGTAAAGGGCATTACCAAACGCCGGGGCTTGGGATCAAGCCCCGTTCTTCATGTCACCCTGTAGACGAAGACTCGGTGGGTAAGCTCTGGTTCATCGTAGGAGATGATACGGAGAAGGGCCGTGACCTCTGCCAAACTCCACCTACCCTCTCGTTCCAAAATGTCCTGCTTGGCCCGAAACTGATGCTGCACAATCTCGTCGTTGATCATGCCAAAAATAATCGGCCCCCGGGGCCCTAACCCACCATGTCGTAGCTGCGGAGCAGCTTGCCCGGCAACGCCCCCGTGCATTCGTTCCCCTCGAAGGTGACAGTACCGTTTACCAAGGTGTAACGAATACCTTTGGGCTTCTGAATCATTCGGCGCTCGCCTCCAGGGAAATCGTCGGCATAGATCGGCCTGTCATACAGCAAACCCAGTTCCTGCTGATCGTAGACGACGATATCGGCCCAGGCCCCGACACGCAGCATACCCCTGTCCTTGAAGTCAGCGAACCAGGCGGGATAGGCGCTGATCTTGTAATGGGCCTCCTCCAGGGTCATTATCCCCTCGTCCCGGACCCAGTGGGCGAGAAAATCTACGGGCCAGGTAGCCTGGTTGAAGAATCTCGTATGTGCGCCCCCATCGGAGACCGAGATGTGGGCGAGAGGGTCTTTGATGCGACCTTCCTGGGCCTGGTCCGCCACCAGGTGACTAAAAATGGTCTCCAGCCCCTCGTCCAATGCGAGATCGAGAAAGGCGTCGAGGGGGTCCTTGCCCTCCATCCTGGCCACGTCCGCGATGGGCAATCCCTCGTACTTGTAGTTTCGTTCGTTGGCCACCTCCACCACGTTCACCTTGTGCCAGTCGGTCCTATCGCTGGGGTTCTCTTCAACGTCCCGCCTCATGGCGGCGCGAGTCGCAGGGTCACGGAGCTTGGCAGCCCGTTCCTGGGGGCTCCCTACAAACGGTTGTATCCAATTGGGGAGGTAGTCGAACAGGTTGTATTCCGATAGCTTAAAGTAAGAGTGTTGGTCAGAAGCAATCTCCTGTGCCACTACCGTTAGCCCCTTGGCCCGCATCGCCTTCACCCAGCTCGGGCCATCGGTATCGGTGCCCTGTTCCAGGCCCACGTGAAGCGGCCGGCCGCTTATACTCACCATCCTCTCCATCAAGTCGTGCTGTTTCTCTGGGTCTTTAGAGAGAAAGCAGGTCCAACCTATGTGACCGACGCCGAATTTCCCCAACACCTCGGCCAGGGCCAGAAATTCCTCTTCCGAGGCCACATGGCTGGGTAGGAAGCCGCCGTCCTCGGGCCGGTCCTCCATGTTCTGGTCCGCCGAGAATCCAAAGGCCCCGGCCTTCATCCCCTCGTAGAAGAGCCTCTTCATCTCGTTCAGCTCTTCCTCTGTCACCGAGGTTCTTTCTCGGGCCGGCAACATCCCCAGCACGTATCCCCGAAGCGGCGAGAACGGGAACAACGCCCCCACGTTCACCCCAAGGCCCTGGCGGTCCAGGCTGTCCAGGTACTCGGGGAAGGTCTCCCAGTCCCACCTCATGCCCAGCCTCATCGACTCCAGTGGGATAGCTTCGATGCGGTTCATCATCCGCATGTTCAGGTCCCGGTCCTCGGGCCTGGTGGGCGCAAACCCGAACCCGCATTGCCCGATGGTGAGAGACGTCACCCCAAACCAGCCCGATAACGAGGCGTAGGGGTCCCAGTTCAACTGGGCGTCGTAATGGGTGTGCAGGTCTATGGCCCCGGGAGCCACGATACAACCGCCGGCATCGATCTCTCGGGCCGCTCCCGCTGGTATTCTTCCGCTGATCATAGCGATCCGTCCATCCTTGACGGCCAGATCGGCTCGGTAGCGAGGGACGCCGGTGCCATCCACGATGGTACCGCCACGAATTACGAGGTCGTGTTCACGCATTGCCCTTTCTCCTCTCAGCCAAATACGCCGCCGGACTTGACCGGCGCAACCGTAAGGCGCCGTAGAACGATTACCGGGGCGGTGCCCTAGCCCTGGAACTCCGGCATTATCTTGGTGCCGAATATCTCCAGCTGGTCCATCGCTTCCTCTATTGGCATGTAGCCCTGGTCGAGCTGGAAGGTGAACCACTCCAGCTCACCGTTATCGTGGCACCGGGCCAGGGACTCCATCTGGCGCTTTATATCATCGACCGTCCCAACCAGGGCGAACTGGTGCTCGATCAGTCGCTTGGTGACCTCATGTGCGTTCTTAAACCTCAGCGGCTTCGGTTCTTCGGGGTCCTCGGGGTTGCGAAACCCCTCCATGAACCCGAACGCTCCGAAGTAACCGTCGTACTGCCAGCCCAGCGTCCTCTCCGCCCGCTGGAGCGCTTCTTCGTAAGTCTTTCCGATGTACACGTAACGCGGTGCGGCCACCTGCTCCCCGAGTTTAAGCTCCCTTCCGTTTTCGGCCGCCACTTCCTGGTACACGTGACACAAGCGTTTGAAACCTTCGGGATTGGAAACCTGGATCTGGGAGATCATGCCCTCTCTGGCGGCAAATCTGATACTGGTCTCGCTTAGGGAGAAGGCCATGAAAACGGGGGGATAGGGCTGCTGATACGGCTTGGGTACTACCGAGACGCCGCGTATCACCCCTTCATCGTCTATCTCCCCTGGAGCGCCCCGCTCCCGGGTGATGTCTCCCAGGACCCAGTCCCTGATGCCCTCCTCATAGGGGAAGGGCACCTCGTAGAACTCGCCTTTGTAGCTGAGAACATCCTGGGTCCAGGCGGCCTTAATGATGTGCCAGTTCTCCTCGAAAAGCCTGCGATTGCGCTCGTTGGTGGCCGATTTATCAGACTGAGTACCTTTGACCTTGTACTTCTGGCCCAGGACAGACACCCACCGGTCCTGATAACCTCTGGCAAACCCGGCCATAAGGCGTCCTTTCGTCAGGTGGTCCAGAACGGCAAGCTCCTCGGCGACGCGTATCGGGTCCCGGGTGGTGAGGACGATGGCCAGGGGGGCGAACTTGATCCGCTTTGTCCTGGCCGCCAGATCGGTGTACAGCAACAAAGGAGCCACCGACATTTCGATGCCTTCGGAGTGGAAGTGGTGCTCCGTGGTTGAGAAGGAGTCGAAACCCATGTCCTCGGCGGCAAAGCAGATCCGTTTTAACTCTTCCAGAAGTTGCTGATATCGGTCGTTGTTTCGTCCGATAGGCGCTAGCCTTACACCATCCGGGATCACTCCGGGTGTGGCTGGATTTGTGAATATACCGAACTTCATCTATTCTCTCCTCTTTGATATCTTGGAGCTTCAGTTTTCTTTCTGCACGTGCAGTTTTACAGCCAGAGACTTCTATCCTAATGGTTAGTTTGTAGCGCTCTTTCTGCGTCGCCCATCGCTATAAACGAGAGCACACTACCATACTCTGGGCAATTTAGAAATGACGGAGATCAAATTCTATGGCAGCGGGTTACGCCCTTAGCGGCAGATCAGGTCTAACGGTCTCGGCGGGGCCACAGATGCTCGCTGCGAAGGGCATGGATTGGTGAACAGGGGATTAGCTCCACCCATCGGGTGAGATGTAGTGAGGATGCCCGTCATAGTCGAAAAAGGTAGCTGCACCGTGGTGACAGTGGCCTCTGCTACCCGCCGCAGGCTAGCTCACGGCGCTAGAAAGTGCTTTGTTAGCCCGGAGGAATGGTTGACTCCATTCGGGAGTGATTCTACCATGCCTTTAATAGATGAGGTGGCTGGCTTGCCTCCAGGACGTTTGATATAGGGTATCCGAATGAAGAGGGTTCTGATATAAGCCGCCCGGACCATAGTTGCAGTGGGCTGTTGTGACCCCTGCCGCTAATCAACGCTACAAAAAGGGAGTAACCGATGCCAGGACAGCAAGCGCCGAAACAGATCGACCCTCAATCGTTGGGCGATTACTTGGAAGTAATGAGCAAAGCTATATTCCAGGCCGGCATCTCGTGGAAGGTCGTTGAGTCCAAGTGGCCAGGAATCCGGGAGGCATTTCGGGGATTCGACGCCGAAGCCATCGCTAATCTCACTCCCCAAGACCTGGATGAGCTGACGCAGGACAAACGGGTAATTAGAAACCGCCGCAAACTTGAGGCGATAGTAGGGAACGCTCGCCGCCTGATTGAGCTGGACGAGGGCCACGGCAGCTTCCGAGACTACCTACGGTCCCACGACGGCTTTGACGAGACGGTCAAAGACCTGCGACGGCAGTTCAAGTTCCTGGGCGATACGGGCTGTTACTACTTCCTCTATGTGGTCGGCGAGAAGGTGCCTTCTCACGAAGAGTGGCAGGCATCGCGCCGCACCAACTGATAGCTCGACACCGACTAACGCAGGACTCGTCTCGCCAAAAGTGGCAACGCTCAACTAAAAATGCCCCCCTGAAAGAGTTCACTAAAGAGACAGAGGCAGATGAGTGATGGGGTGGTGGTAATCGAGTTGGAGGGAAGGCGGGCAACTTCCCGAGAGATATAGGTTAATGTGAGGGTTGACTGCACCTGATGAGGACCCCCAGTGGCGGAAGCCCTGGTGGGAGGCCTATCTCTATCTATCCCGAAGAGGCAAGATCAGTAGACAGGAGGACACGGGTCAATGGTTAAACTGGCTCACGAACGAGACCTGGTGGGGCAAAACGTTGTCGACTTCGATGAACGGGTCGACGCCTCCCGCCTAAGGAGGGAGAGGCTGGCCCGACTTCAAGGAGAGATGGCAAAGGCGGACCTGGGCGGGATGCTGCTTTTCGATCCGGTAAACGTCCGCTACGCCACGGGCAGCCGGTCATCAGGGGTCTATAACATGCGTCGGTTTCAAAGACCGGCCCTGATACCTCGGGAGGGGGCTCCGGTCCTTTTCGGCGATATGTCGGGGGCTGAGGACAGCAAGGAGCTTCGGATAAGAAAAGGGCAGACCTGGGACTTCTTCCCCTGCGGGGCCTATATGGAGGATGCCGTCCAGTTATGGGCCGCCAACCTAAAGGATGTGCTGGTTGAGCTGGGAATAGCCTCTGAGAGAATAGGGCTGGACAAGCTGGACGCCGTAGGATTCGGGGCCGCCAGGGCCCAGGAGATTGAGCTGGTAGATGGCTGGGCCCCTCTGGAAAGGGCGCGAGCCATCAAGACCCGGGACGAGCTGACCCTCATGCGCCAGGCCGCCGCCATAGCCGATGTGGCCATAGACAACGTCAGGCGGGCGATAAGGCCGGGGGTCACCGAAGACGAGCTCTGGTCCATCCTGGCAGGTACGAACCTTAAATATGGCGGCGAGCACACCGACGGCAAGCTGCTGGCCGCCGGAGGTAATACCAATCCCTGGTTCAATGATTCCACGCAGAGACTGGTACGGCCCGGGGACCTGGTCGCCTTCGATATAGACATGGCCGGCCCCATGGGGTATTTCCTGTGTGTCTCTCGAACCTACCTCTGCGGAGACGGAAAGCCCAACCCGGAGCAGCTGGATGCCTACAAAGTTGCCTACGAGTTCATTCAAGAGTCCATGCACCTGTTCCGGCCGGGCATGACCTATCGGGAGATATCGGAGAAAGCGTACCAATTTCCCGAAAAATACAAGGCCCAGCGCTATCCCGTCATGTCCCACGGCGCGGGTATGTCCGATGAATGGCCCGCCATCTGTTACCCCGATTGGAGTATACACGGCTTCGGCCATGAGCCCGGCGCTCTCGAGGAGAATATGGTAATGACCCTGGAATGCTATGTGGGCAAGGTCGGGGCACGGGAAGGGGTGAAGCTGGGCGAGCAGATGATCATTACGGCCGATGGCCCCGAGGTTATCTCTCAGGCCTCCTTCGACTGGAGGTTCCTCGACTGAGAATTTGACCGCCCTTCGACAGACTCAGTCATGTTTGTCGAACTGGGGCGGAGCCCGATGGTGTGTCGATTATCGACAGGCTCTACCATCCTGTACCAGAGGCCTATACCAGAGTCTTGACCTCCGTGGCGAAGCGCTCCATACCTGCCAAGGTTTCTTCCAATGTGTCGGCCATAAAGCCAAGCATAAGGTAGCTCACCCCGATACCTTCCAACGTCTTTATGTCGCCGGCAATCTGCTCCGGGCTGCCGGTCAACATCCTCCGTCCACCGTCTGGGAGGGTTTGCTCGTCGTGTAGGCTGTACCAACCGGCGCTGTAGGCGAGGTCGATAGTAGCGGGATCTCTGTCGGCCTCCTCTGCGTAACGGCGCACTCGGGACATGCCCTCGGCAAGCTGTTCAGGCGTTCCAACAGGAAATCGCGGATTGTTGCCTATCGGATACCAGGCATCGCCCAATCTGCCCGCTCGGCGCAGTGCGCGAGGGCTTTCGCCACCAATCCAGATAGGAGGATGGGGTTTCCGTACCGGTTTCGGCAGAAAGGAGATGCCTGCAAAGCGAGAATACTTCCCATCGAAGGTGGGGTTATCGCTGGTCCACAGCTCCTTGAACACTCGGATGTATTCGTCGCTTACCGTACCTCGCTGGTCGAAGGGAGGCGCGCCGATAGCCTCGAACTCCTCTCGCATCCAACCAACGCCGCAGCCCACGATGAGACGGCCACCCGAGAGCACATCGATGGTAGCCAGTATCTTGGCGGTAAGCACCGGGCTTCGATGGGGCAGCACCATGACCGAGGTCAGCAGCTTTGCAGTGGAGGTCTGACCGGCTATGAAACTGAGCAGGCTAAGCATTTCCAGGTACTCACCTGAGTCTTCGCCTTGCCACTCACTGTCCTCGCTGTAGGGATAATCAGAATCGATTGTCCTTGGAATGATGATATGGTCGCTTGCGCTGATGACTCCGAATCCCATCTCCTCGCCGCGGCGGGCCAGGGTAATAAGACCCTCGGGTGTAGCCAGGGGTCCGCTGGATGGAAGGTCAAATCCAAACTCCATATGCTATTCCTCCTCATCGACAAAGTGGTGTTACATTAATGGTGAAAAACGAGGTTTGTCAATCGGGACTGCCTCTCATCAGGGCAGCCACGGGCCGCTCATTGGCCTGGCCTACGGCATCGTACGCAGCGCGTCTGGAGGAGGCCAACGTACCCACTGATCTCCAAAGATATGCCGGCCAGATGCACGGGTTCTTTACCCTGCTGATGCTGCCTGGCAGCGAGCTCGGGTTCCAACAGGTTGTAAAAGCGGTCAAAGCGTGTATTGTGAAAGCGCGCAAAGCTCAACCAGCACAGTAATGGGAGCTAAAACCGTGGCAAGTCCCGATAACCGAACGAAGAAGCACCAGGAGGACAGGATGGCTAATCCCGGGACATCCCCGGACTTTGACGCCGTGATCATCGGGGCTGGCTTTGCAGGACTGGGCATGCTCTGGCGATTGCGAGAAGAGCTCGGCATGTCCGCCCAGGTGTACGAGGCTGGTACCGGAGTCGGCGGCACCTGGTACTGGAACCGCTACCCGGGTGCACGCTGCGACTCCGAGAGCTACATATACTGCTTCTCCTTCTCAAAGGAGCTGCTTCAGGAGTGGAGCTGGAGCGGCAAGTACCCAGAACAGCCGGAGATCCTGTCCTACCTCAACCACGTTGCGGACCGCTTCGACCTTCGCCGCGACATCCAGTTCAACACCCGGGTCACCTCTGCAAGGTTCCTTGAGGACGCTAACCAATGGGAGATCGAAACAGACCAGGGTGATCGTGTCACGGCCCAGTTCCTGATTACCGGTATCGGATGCATCTCAGCGGGCAATGTTCCGGACATTAGGGGGCTGGACTCCTTCGAGGGAGAGTGGCACCACACGGGCGCTTGGCCTCACGGGGGCGTAGACTTCACCGGGAAGCGCGTGGCTGTCATCGGCACGGGCTCAAGCGGTGTACAGGCGATCCCGGTGATCGCCGAGCAAGCCGGGCGCCTGACCGTGTTCCAACGGACCCCCCAGTTCACTATCCCTGCCCGCCACGAAACTGTAGACCGCAGGTTCATCGAGGAAGAGGTAAAACCCAACTACGATGCGATCCTGGAAAAGGCGAAGTGGTCTGAGGACGGCACTCCTGTGGACCCCGATGAGCGCTCGGCTCTTGAGGTCACCGCAGAAGAGCGCCAGGAGGTATACGAAGCTGCCTGGGTTGAAGGCGGCAACAGTTTCGCCCAGCACTTCTTAGGGGCCTTCAAAGACATCAGTACGGACAGAAGGGCAAACGACACCATTTCCGAGTTCATCCGGTCCAAGATCCGTGAAATAGTGAAGGACCCCGAGACCGCTGAGAAGCTTCTGCCTACGGACCATCCGTACGGATCGAAGCGTGCTCTCATAGACACCAATTACTACGAGACCTATAACCGCGACAACGTCGAACTGGTCGATATCCGCCACTCGCCAATCCAGGAGATTACGCCTAAGGGAATACGGACTGAGGACGAAGAGTTCGAGTTCGACATGATCGTCTTCGCCACCGGATACGATGCGATGACGGGCACCTTCTTTAAGATGGATATCCGCGGCAGGAACGATCTGTCGCTTAAAGATAGGTGGTCCGAGGGGCCGAAGACCTACCTTGGTCTGCAGGTCGCCGGATTCCCGAACATGTTTATGATAACGGGGCCCGGCAGTCCCTCCGTCCTCAGTAACATGCCGGTGGCCATCGAGCAGCACATCGAGTGGATTGCTAATCTCCTAGGGTACATGCGCGAACGCGGCATCGAAACAGCTGAGGCAGATGCCGATGCGGAGACCGCATGGGTGTCCCACGTGAACAAGGTCGCTGAATCGACAATGTACATACTGGCAAACTCGTGG
>JADFJI010000050.1 GCA_022566235.1 Chloroflexota bacterium | reverse complement strand
GCCAGGTCATCGATAACCTGGACCAGGCCTACCCCGGCATCAAGGAAAGGCTGATGGAAAATGGTCGCCTGAAGCCCACCTTCACCATAGCCATCGACGGTGATGCCTCACGCCTGGGGGTCCTGGAGAAGGTGGGGGAGAACAGCGAGGTCCACTTCCTATCGGCCATCGCCGGCGGCTAGTGCCTGGCAGCAAAAATCAGCATAACCTTCGGTCGATTGTCGTCGGGAGTCCAGTCCCGGCGTAAGAACGTGAAATATAACGCCCGGCCTTTGTTTGCGCTGACACCTCGCCTACTCCGTCAGGTCCACTGCGATGAGGGTCCCGTCTTCCCGTATATATCTGATCCCTATGGCTGTCTCCAGTAGCATGTGCCCCCGTAGATGAGCGGAGTCCCACCTTTGGTCAACCGCCTCACCCAGTAGAAACGTAGCTTCCTCGTCGCCGACCTTCACCACTATCGACTCGACACCCTCATCACCCGGAGATTCGTTGACTTGAATCACGACACCCCGGACAGACATCGTCGGAACGGCCTGGTCACCCGAGGCCACGGCCTCGCCTCCATCCCCCCCGCAGGCCGCGGCTAAGAGCCCAAGGGCCACGGCCCACAGAATCATCACCTCTCTCGTCCGCCTCATCTCTCTCATCCTCCCCAACGTCACAGGGTCCAGGTTGCAACTCCGGGCGCCGGGGGCCACGGGCCTATGCACAGCAAAGGCAACCGCATTCACACCGGCCCGACCCCGACTCCTCAGCCGTTGCAGACACAGGCACATCCGTTTTCACAACATCTTGCTCGGCGGCCCCACACGTCGTGCCAGCACACCCACAACCACAGTCCCGCCCCTGGTCTAATACGGTCAGCTCTTTGGCTCCGGTTTGTCCACCCATAAAATCGCCTCCTTTTTACCTTCTTTATTGAAATTCCGCTCCCCGAGGCATGTGCAGGTCTCCGGGGAACACTCCAGCATCGTATGGCACGCTCCCACCTCATCCCCTGCCGCCAACAGGTGGGCCTCCAGGCTTTTCAGGTCCCGTTTTAAGTGGCGCAGGTCCGCGATCTTCCTATCCACCTCCTCCCTCTTTCCTTGCACCATCTGTAGGAAACTATCCTGGAATTCATCGCAGGTGCCCGTGCCGGCCAGTCGAATCAGTCCGCATATCTCCGGTAACGCCATGTCCAGCGCCCTGGCCCGCCTTACCAGCTCCAGCCGGCGAACGTCGATCTTAGAGTAAAGCCTGTAACCCGATCCGCTCCGCATGGGTGGCGGCAGGACACCCGTCTCCTCGTAATAACGGATCGTTTTGGGGGGAACACCTGTCAACTCCGCTAATCGTCCTATAGTGAGCACCTTGGGCATGTCACCCTCCAGCAACCAGTGTAAAGCTTCCAGTAACTGTAATGTCAACCCCCTGGAACATCAGAGGCCGTTTAATAACTCCTATAAAGCGGGAAGTGCCCCGACTCGGCGTCGGGGCAGGGGGATGGTCGAAACTGTTATTAAACACCCTCATCGAAGGGAGCTTGACGGAGCGAGAGAGGGGGCAAAGGGGCTTCGCCCAGATGCGGGAGGCCCCCACGTTCCGGGCACAGAATAAGCAAATCGATGTCAGGAGACCTGTGAATGGTAATAGTGATGTACAGCTACGACATCTTGCCCAATAAACGGGACCAGTTCATCCAGTGGGTGCAGTCCACCGGCCTGCCTTTTTGGAAGGCTCAACCGGAGGTAAAGTCCATAAGGGTGTTGGAGAACTTCTTCATCGGGGCGGGCAGTCCCCAGAGGACCGTGCTCATCAAAGTCGAATCCATGGCCGACTTCGAGAAGGTTATGGGACGGGACGAGGCCAAGAAGGTTGGCTCTGAGTTTCACGCCCTCACAACCCACGTGAAGGTCCAGTACTTCAACCTGCTGTATGCCCAGGGCTAGGCCCCGGGGCTACTGGAGTGGCGAATACGACGTTGGCCCCAGGAAGTAGTGGATCTCTCTGGACACCAGGGGCCCTCCATGCTTTGCTGCCACCTCGGCCCGGCCCTTCTCCCAGTCGGGATGCTTGAAGAACGCCTCCCATTTCTCGGCCCGCTCGTTCATGCTGTCAAAGGCGAGCATGTACATCAGGACGTTGGTGTAATCCCCCACCACAGGCTGCCAGGCGCCCACCAGCTTCATCCCCAGCTTCTCGAATAGCGGGACTGCCAGATTCGCCATCACTTCATTCAAGGCGTCCAATTTGCCGGGCAGGGCTTCGTAGCGACGCATCTCGTATATCATGGGGCCTCCTCCTGCACTCACATTTGGCTCTTTGCCGGCAACACCGTCTCTACTCCTCGATTTTCGCCAATCGTCGCACCTTCTCCGCCGCCTTCTCGAAATCGTACCCGTGCAGGGTCATCATCTTTTGGGCCTGGGGCGACCCGGCGCCGTGGAGTTCCGTGACCATGAAGTGGCCGCCGTACTCATCGGCGGTCAAGTCCCTCACGAAATTGTAGAGCCTAAGCCGCTGCTCGGCGGTGGCCCTGTCCCCGCCTGAAAGGTATTTAGTGAAGGTGTCGTGAAGCTCGGGGTTGTTGTAGTCCGTCTCCCAGGGCTGGGTGGTGATGATGGCCCCACCGATGTCTATCAGGTACTTGTACATCTGGTTAAGCTTATCGGTGAACATGTACTTGCCTACGTTGGTGATGACGCCGTTGGGTATTGCCATGTTGTCTTTAATCTCGCTGGAGAGGGCTGCGGAGGTGACGAAGGCGTCGAGGGTGCTGGCCAGCATCGCCATCTCGAAAAGGTATGACTGGACGTGGGGGGCCTTATCCACCCCGTTGTATTTGGCCAGCAGGTATCCGGCCCCGGCCATCACCTCGGCGTAGTGCTTCTGAGTGCACAGGGCGGAGAATCGCAGCAGCAGCCCCAGGCCCCGGGCGATGGGTTGGGAGAGCCAGTCCTCTCCGTTCTGTATGACCCTTTCCCAGGGAACGAAGACGTCGTCCAGCCAGACGAAGCACTCGCCGCCGACATCGCCGTAGCTTATCGGATATTCGAACTGGCTGCCCGTCATCCGGCGGGGCCGCATGATCAGCTTCACGCCGGGGGTCCCGGGGGAGATTAGGCAGGTCACCGAGTAGTCGGACTCGTCGGGCTTCATCCGCTTGGTGGGCATGACCACCAGCTCGTGCATGAAGGCGGCCCCGGTTATGTGGGCTTTCATACCCCGAAGGACGATTCCGTCGTCCCGCTCCGCCACCTTTCGCACGTACATGTCCGGGTCTTTCTGCTGTCCCGGGTGCAGGGATCTGTCGCCCTTGGTGTCCGACATGGCGATGGCCATTATCAGGTCTTCCTGACGAAAACGCTTGTACATCGCATCGACGTTTTCCTTGTACATGGGGTTAGCCTCGGCCAGCTCCGACGACACCATGTAGAGGGAGAGGATGGCGTCGCTGAGGGCAAGGGAGGAGCCGTACCCGATGTCCCGGCCGTACTCCAGGGCCCTGGCCCGTCTCAGCAGGTCGTCGGCGTTTCTTGGGGGGACCAGGAAGAGGTCTACGGGATCTCCCGTCTCGGGGTCCGTGGTAGTGAAAATCTTCTTCAGCTCGGGGTCGTGGAACCGCTCGTATTCCCTTGCAAAGGCAAGGGCCCCTTTACGGGTGATGGGGTGCTCTACGACGTTGGTGATCTTCTCGCCGTCGGCGTAAACTATCCTGCCGTCCTGGATGCTCTCCAGATAGTCCTGGGGGGTCTTGAAGGTCTTAGCCATTCTCCATCTCCTATGAAACCGGTCCTGGTTTTGCCGGGGCCCGTCTGCCCGCGATATTGTAGTCCCTGCCTACAGGTGCGTCAAAAGCCTCTGCTCTCCCTCATAATGATGGTGACGGTTAGAATGGTGTCACCACCTACCGGATGAGGGCACCGCCTTGACCCTGCTCAGAGCAGCTTCTATGTTCGGGATGATGTTGCGCTCGCTCAGCTACGCCCGGCTGTGTCCCCTCTTCAACCCCTCAGCGGCAACCGGCGCGTCCAAGTGAAAGTCTCTTCTCGTAGCAACGGCAATTTGAGAGCGGTTGACGTAAACGTTGGTTGCTGTTGTGCCCAAAAACCTGCACATCGAGTAAGCTGTTCTACGTAAGTACGGCCAGGTCTGGGTTGCCATCGTTTAGCTGCTCGGGGCCCTGGTCTGTGAGCAGATAGCTTGCGCCTATCAGGATGCCGATATTCTCCTGGGGAAGCTGGAGGCAGGTATGCAGGTAAAAAACCATCCCGGCCTGGAAGGTGTAGGGCGATTCCCGAATGATGGCCAGAGGGTCCAGCCAGCTGGGCGGATACGCCGCAGAGATTCCCACTCCAAATCGCATGGGGGCATACTGGGCCAGTCCCCGTTTCTCCAGGGGCCTTAGAGATGCCTCCTCGGATGCGGATACGGGCCCGCCTACCTTGATGGCCTCCAACCCCGCAAGAAGCGATTCCTTGGCCACCTGGCAGAGGTCCCTGACCCGTGCGGAGGGCTCCCCGAGGGAGTAGGTCTTCATAGCCACGCACTGGTAACGCCGTGCCACACCGGCGAGCTCCACGTGGATAAGGTCCCCCATCTCAATCATCCGGTCGGTGGGCAGGCCGTGGCCCCCAGGGGTCCTGGGCCCGGTGGCGATCCATGTAGGCATGGCCGAATAGTCGCTGCCCCGGGAGCGCATGGCGTAGTCGATCTCCGCGGCGAGCTGTATCTCCGTCATCCCCGCCCGGGTCTTGGCCAGGGCTGCTTCCATACCAGCGTTGGCGTATCGGGCCGCCTCCCTGATGTACTCCTGCTCCCTGGGCGACTTGATGAGGCGCAGCTCCCCAATGACGTTGGTGGCATCCTCGATGGTGGTTGCCCCCAGCGCCTTAGTCAGCCTGAGGCCGTAGGCCGCCGGCAGGGCGAAGCTGCCCAGGTCTACCCCCACCTTTTTGCCCAGGATTCCCTTCTCTTTGGCCACCCCGGCGATGATCTCGGCGGCGTTGTCCGAGCCGAAGTGGTATGTCCGCAGGTCTCGCACCCAGGAGGTCTCATTGGCCAGGGGCTCATCCACCTCCCGAATGATTAGGGTGGGCTCGTCGTCGCCGGTGGTGAAGACCAGGGCTTGCTCGCTGAAGTGGGTATGGGCGTCGTAGCCGCCGATGTAGTAGAGATGCTCCGGCGCAATGCAGATGCAGCCGTCCAGGCCGGCCTTTCGCAGGGCCTGCCGGGCTCTATCCAGTCGCTCTCGATGCTCTGATTCGGAGAATGCCGGTCCCATGTTTCACCTCCCTGGGGATAGTTTCAAAAACCCTAACCTCCCTTCGACCCTTCCCATACACGAGGGACCGAAAGGGACACTGCCTCTCGTTCGACTTGGCCCATGACCTGGCTTTGGAAACCCCGCTTCGATGATGCCAACGATGGTTTTTGGCTGGAAACGAGAAAGTCGAATGAACGGTATCGCCTGTTTCTTTAAATCTAATCCAATAGTGCCAAAAACACCAGACTTAACGGAATCTGCGATTTCCCTGCAGCGGACGGCATCGGCTTACTCCTTCAGGGGCGGATGGGTGGATACCTGGGCGTGGAAGAGCTGAGGTCGTCCGGGGTGGATGTATAATTACCCACATGGAGAGGCTTGCCATAGCCAGGGTGATGCTCCTCGGTATCCTGATAGGCCTTGGTCTTGTGGGGACCGTCTCGCCTGCCCATGCCCAGGGCCCCGAGGACCAGGTCTACATCCTCACGGTGGACGGGGCCATAGACCCGATATCAGAGCGCTACATCTCCCGGGGCATCGGCAAGGCCGAAAAGGATGGGGCCCGGCTTTTGGTCATAAGGCTGGACACCCCGGGAGGCCTCCTCTCCTCCACGTTCAAGATCGTCGAGAGGCTGCTGGGGGCCCGGGTACCGACGGTGGTCTACGTACACCCGGCAGGGGCCTTAGCCGCCTCGGCTGGGACCTTCATCACCGTCGCCGCCAACTTTGCGGTTATGGCCGAGGGAACCTCCATCGGGGCCGCCAGCCCCGTGGGTGCAAGCGGGGAAGACCTTCCTGAGACCCTCTCTGAGAAGGCGACCAACATAACCGTGGCCATGATGGAGGGCATCGCCGAAAAGCGGGACCGGAATAAGGACCTGCTGGTCAGCACCGTTACCGAGGCCAAAGCCTTCACCGCTTCGGTTGCGGTGGAACAAAATATCGTGGATTTCATCGCCACAGACATGGATGACCTGCTAACCAAGCTCGATGGCAGGGTGGCCCAGACGGCGGCGGGAGAGGTGGTGATTGAGACCGAGGGCCTGGTCAAGAGGGAGATCGGCATGAACGCCGCCGAGAGGTTCTTCTCCTTCGTTGCCAACCCCAATGTCATTGGCATACTCCTGACCATAGGGGGCCTTGGTATCCTCATAGAGCTGCTGCATCCCGGGTTGATCGTACCGGGCGTAGGTGGGGTGCTGGCGATGATCGTAGGATTGGTGGCCCTGGGGACCCTCCCCTTCAACTGGGCCGGCGTTGCGTTGCTGATAGTGGCGGCGGTGTTGATCCTCTTGGAGATGCAGGTCCCTGGACTCGGGGTCCTGGGGCTGGGGGGGGTCATCGCCTTTATCATCGGCTCCCTGCTTCTGTTCTCCGTGGGTGAGCCGTCTTTCCCCGGAGCGCCTGTGTTGAAGATTAGCCTGTGGCTATTGGGCATCCTTTCGGCTATGATGGCGTTGTTCTCCCTGGTGGTGGTTACGGCCGTCGCCAGGTCACGGCGCATCAAGTATGTGAGCGCCCTCGCTGAGCTGGTAGGTCAGAGGGGGCGCGTAACCTCGGATCTGTCCCCCAAAGGGACGGTGCAGGTGGCCAGCCAGATGTGGAGCGCCGTGTCTCAATCGGAGGAGGTGATCTCTCAGGGCGAGGAGATCGAAGTGGTTGAGGTCAAAGGACTGACTCTTAAGGTCCGTAAGGGATAAGAAGAAAGGAGCTTCAGGATGCCAACACCAGTTTTGTTTCCTGTCGTCATAGTGCGCCAGTACGAGCGGCTAGTCCCCTTTCGATTGGGTAAATTCATGGGGTTGGGAGGGCCGGGCCTCAGGCTCATGATACCTTTTGTGGACAGCTTCCAGAAGGTAGATACCCGGGAGCAGGTGGAGCGTGTGCCAACTCAGAGCTATATCACCAAGGACAACGTGGTGGTGGACATGGATTTCGTTCTCTACTATCGTGTGATCGAGGAGATGGCGGAGAGGTCTGTAATCGAAGTGGAGAATCCTGACAGGGCGGTGCAGCAACTCGCCGTTGCCGAGCTGAGGTCCATCGTCGGAAACATCACCCTGGCCGAGGCGCTGTCCGAACGGGAGAAGCTCCAGAGCCAGCTCCAACTGTCTCTGGACGAAAATACGGAACGCTGGGGGATCAAGGTGCAGGGAGTGGCAATTAACGAGATCGACCCGCCCCTCGGGGTAAAGTCTGCCATGGAGCGGGAGAAATCGGCGGCCGCCATCAAGACCGCGGAGATCACCGAGTCGGAGGGCCAGCGTCAGGCCCAGATCAACCGGGCAGAGGGCGAGAAGCAGGCCGCCATCCTCAACGCTGAGGGTGAGCGCCAGGCCGAAATACTCAAGGCTGAAGGGGCCCGCCAGGCTGCCATCCTCAACGCCGAGGGCTTTAGCAACGCCCTGGACAAGATCTACGGCGTGGCCAAGAACGTGGACGCCAAGACCATGAGTCTCCAGTACTTCGAGACCCTGAAGCAGCTGGGCTCCAGCCCCTCCACCAAGTTCATCTTCCCCATGGAGTTCACCAATGTCCTCAAGCCCTTCCTAAATCTGACCTCCAACTCGGATGACTCGGAGGAATCAAAATAGCCGGCCCGAAGTCCGTGCATTGGATATAGGCGAGGTCCGATAAGGCCACGGCAGTCACGGGTGTAATGTGATGCTGAGGGCGGGAGGGAGGCGCCGGCTCATCCGCGGAGCGGCGTTTCCCGTTAACTCAGGCCCGAGAAATCAGGGCGGAGGGGTCAGTCCCACATGCCGGTGCTGAAGTACCGCTCGCCCAGGTCGTTGAGGATGGTGACGATGCGTCCCTTTCCGACCCGCCTGGCCACATCGTAGGCGCCCTTTATATAGGCCCCCGAGGACTGGCCTACGAAGATGCCCCTGGAGGCCAGCAGCCTCGACATCTCGTGGGCCGAGTCCACGTCTATCTCGATCCTTTCGTCCACCACGCTCTCATCGAATATCTCAGGCACTATGGCTCCCTCTCCCAGGGGTTTGAGGCCCTCGATGCCCCGCCAGTCCCCTGGGATTATGCACACCACCTTGATATTGGGGTCTGTTTCCTTGAGCCGCCTGCCGACTCCCGTGATGGTGCCCCCAGTCCCCACCCCGGCTACGAAGTGGGTGATTCCCGATACCTGAGATAGTATCTCTTCCCCGGTGCCCTCATAGTGGGCCAGCCAGTTGTTCCTGTTCTTGTACTGGTCGCAGAAGAAGTACTTGTCCCTGTTCTGAAGGTATCTCCTTTGGACCTCTCGCAGGCTTTCGTCGTAGCCAAGCAGGGGGTCAGTTAGCACGATGTTCGCGCCGTGGGCCTCGATCCTCTTCTTCCTCTCCTCGCTGGCGTTGCCGGGCATGACCAGCTCCACCTTATAACCCATGATGGCCCCGATCATTGCGTAGGCGATGCCCGCATTTCCCGACGTCGAGTCCAGGATGATCTTATCCCTGGTTAGCTCGCCGGAGAGGACCGCCTCAGCCAGCATCCTCAGAACTGACCTATCCTTGATGGACCCTCCGGGGTTGACTTGTTCGTACTTGGCAAAGACCTCCGCATCGCCTATGTCCAGGGGCAGGTCGAGCCTAACCAGCGGGGTGTTGCCGATGGCTTGAAGAGGGGGGAATTTGGAGAGGAAGTCCAGGAATGCCTTGGATTGGGGCAACGAGTCACCTCTAAACCTTCAATCAAGTTTAACACTTTTTCTCATAGTGTTGGGTTAGAGGAGATGCCTGGATCAGGGTGGAAGCAGCGCAATGTCACTCCTTCGATTGGTGGGGATCGAAGTCGGCTATCCTGCAGCGGGTCCCGGGACCCGTGTCTCATTCTTGGAAGCGGGTAAGGCCCGGGTAACCCCGGGCCTTATATAACCTCTCCTCTTGGGCGGGCCCTTTACCTAGGTGTTGTCCTCGTCCTCATCCCTAACATGGAGCGCTTCCCTTTGGCCGTCGACTATGGTGACACCCTCGGAATTGGTGTCCTCTTCCTCTTCTTCGTCATCTCCCCAGGCGGTCTTGGCCCCTAGCTCGTACTTCTTGATGCTCTCCCTAACGTAGGGTCGGAAGTCATCAGCAGGCTTGGAGGGAAATGAGACCTTATCGGTCTGGCTGGGGTCCTGGTACACCTCTTGGAGAATAACGGCTACCCCATCCTCCCCGGAACTGGTGATGGAGCCTTCGTACCTGTTTCCGCCTTTGACCAGCTCCAGAAGGCGCGTAGCCAGCCGCTGCTCTACCTGACCGATCTGCTCCCCGGCGAGGCTATCTATCATCAGTTTGTCCCCATCGATGCGAAGGTCCACGACCGCCCCGGCCCCTAAACGGATCCGAACCTCCTGTTCCCCCAGGTTGATCAGCCTGGTAACCCCGGCCTTACCCGTCTCTTCGATGAAATGGTGGGGGACCACTTTGGACTGGACGGATGGGGGACTTCAAAAAGATTACATGAAGACCGCACAGACAATTGTGGGGAAAAGACTCAACGCAGTGGGTTGGCCGGTTAAGAACTTTGCTGACATTGTTCCCGCATGGGAACGGGGGACGCAAATACGCCAAGAAGTCAGAGACCATATGTTGGCCGAGTGGCAACAACTCCCTGCCCGTGGTAAACCCAAAACGGCAGATAGCTACTGGACAAAATATGGGGGCGCGAGATACTTTCAAAGGCTTTCAGATTTGAAAGTGAATCACAGGTACTCGGGATTCACAGAGATTGTTGACGTCTCTTCGGGCATCTATAGGCAACTCCTCGAGATATGCGCTACCGTCGTCGACAATGCCTTGGCTTCTGGATGGACGCCAAATTCCTCGAAGATTATATCGGCTGAAAT